>JBEENB010000033.1:0-9376 GCA_041192365.1 Actinomycetota bacterium
CGGACCGTGGTGGGTCATCCCACCCCGCTTGAATGACGCCTGAAACTTGTTTGCTCCGAGTTGACGGATGTACCCAAATGAGCGGTAATTCTTCTTTCGCGTTGCCAAGTTGCCTCCTAAGTCAGAGTCGCATTTCTCCATACGACTTCATACGACTTAGCCTGGGTACCTGGTTCCATTCGATTCCATAACTTTCCGCCTGACAACGGAAAAACTTGCTTGAAATCCTATGAAATACGAGCACCCCCGCGCACTCACTGGGAACTGGACTCGTACCTTCAGGAGATTAGAAGGCTCCTGCTCTATCCGCTGAGCTACGAGGGCGTAGTTAAAGGTTATCGCGGCGAATCAGCGCAACGTCGACCTCGCGATGCCTCAATTGTCTGGGTCGAGGTCGAGCAGCCGAATGACGTCTTCGCCGGTTCCCATCATGTGGTCCCGCGCGCGCTCGGCTGCCAAGTCGGAGTCACCCGATTCGATGATGTCGACAAGGATGTTTTGGCGTTGTGCCCAATCTCCGGCGAGGGTTTTCGCAATCGGGTAAAAGTAAAAGCGTGCGCGTTTTTCGAGGGCCAGCGAGATTGCCGCGAGGACATCGTTGTGAGCAGAGGCCCTGACCGCAACATTGAAGTCGACGCTCGCATGAAAGGCCGCTTCGACATCGTCGGCTTGCGCGGCCGAGACACTTCGCTTAACGACCCGTCTGAGTGTTTCGATGTCCTCGGGTGTTCGCCTGTTGGTTGCAAGCCTGGCTATCTCAGGCTCAATCCCCGCACGTGCTTCGAAAAGATGCGTGAGCTCACGAAGTGAACGTTGGCTGACATATGCCCCATAGCGAGGCCGGATTTGAACCCATCCTGCTTCGTGCAGCGAGCTGAGCGCTTCCCGAACGGGGATTCTGCTGACTCCGAACTCAAGGGCGATATCGTCGGGCAACAGGCGCGATCCTGGTTCGATGTCGCCGTGGATAATGGCATCTTCCAGCAGGTCATGAATTTGGTTGGGAAGAGAGAGAACTTCGACTGCGGGTCTGAGGGATTCGAAACGCGTTGACCGTGAACGGAGGAAGGATTGAGCAGGGCTGGCCGCGACACTTCTGGAGCGGGAATTCTTGTCATCGCGTTGGCTCATTATTGCTCCGAATCGGGGGCGGAAAGAAATTCGCATGCCGACAAAACATACAGCGCCGTGCAGTTGAGTAATTCTTCTTCCTCAGCGTAGTCATCGATTCCCGAGGAATACAAAGGTTGCGGTCCATAGCAAATTGCCGGAACCCCCAGCCTTCGCCATCGGCTAGCATCACTCGCGGGTAATCGAATCGCAAATTCGGGAAAATCAATCCCTAGCTTGTCTGACGCCAATCGCCACGCCTGAACAATGTCGGTATTGCGATCCGTGACGTTGGGCTCCCACCCTTTGATCACGCTCACGTTCGCGGCAATATCCGCAGAGTGAAGTTCCTCGCTGACCGAATCGAGCACGTGTGCGATCGAGAGCCCCGGAGGAATTCGGAAATCAATCTCGATTGCGGCGCTCGTGGCGATTTGCCCGATGAACGTGCCACTACGAACCGTGCCGATATTGGCGGTGAGGAAAGTTTCACGCTCGGGCGATTCGATTGGTTCGACCTGTCGTCGATTGGTGAAATCGGCAAAGGTTTCGTCTCCACGCCAGCCCGTCAGTCCATCGATTAGATGGATGACCCCCGCAATCTGCGCGGACGCTGACTTGTCCCGCACTACCGCCGAGGAGTGTCCGGGTTCGGCGGAAACGTCAATTCGAACCCATAACACGCCCTTTTCACCGTTCGACAGCCGCTTGAATCCCGGGCCCTCGCCGCAAATGAGTGCGTCGCCGGTGATGCCCTTGTCGTTGATGAGTGCCTCGGCTCCGTTCGGCCCGAAGACGACTTCGTCACTGACAGCAGCGAACGTAATCGAACCGTTCCATTGGTCGCGATTGTTCCAGAGGATGTCGATCGCGTGCGCCATTGCGACAACGGCGCCTTTCATGTTCCCCATACCGAGCCCGTACAGTCGGCCATCGCGCCGCGTGAGTTCGTATGGCGGAACTGACCAGAGGTTTACATCACCAGGTGGCATTGTGTCGAGATGTGCATTGAAAAGTAGATGCTTTCCGGGTCGTCCCGAGTCGATATTCACGAGGACCGATGGCATCGTGTCGACGGCGCGATAGTCAGTCGCTTCAATGCCACAGTGGCTAAAGAAGGACATCACACGTTCCACAACAAGTCGGGTGTCGCCGGGCGGATTGACGCTCGGAGCGGTTACGACGGCGCGCGCGAGTGACACGATTGCCTCGCGTCGTGTCTCGACTTCGGCGCGGACGAGTTCCGCGAATTCACTGGTCGGCGTGTTTCTGGTCATTCGGTGGCCCCTGAAACCGAACGACGATCGTCCGCTCCATATATAAGTCCGGCTGGACCGTTACCCGCGGCAACGACCGCGCCGAAGATCGCGTCCCCATCCTCACGAACGACGATCTCGTGGCCACGACTCTCCAAATCCGAATTCGCGGAATGTGACTGTTCAATCAAAAGTGCACCGTTTTCGCTTCTCCAGCGCGGCGCCGCGATCGCATCGGGCAGGGGTGTGCCGTCAAACCGCATTGCGGACACGACTTGAAGCAGCGTTTGGACCTGTCCGTCGGCGCCTGGCGTTGCGAGCGCGAGAACAGATCCGTCGCCATCACGAACAATGACCGGCGCGAGGGTGTGGACGGGAAATGATCCGGGTCGATATCGGTTGGAGCCGTCGGTAAATCCGTCCCCACGATTGTTGAGAGTAATTCCCAGCTCTGGAACAAAGACACAGGAACCGAAGTCGTCGAACACCGAGACGAGTGAGGAGACGACGGTGTCGGTGGTCGCGATGGCAACACCCGCAGTATGAACATATCCTCGTGGCCCTCCGCGGCGGCGCGCAACGTTCGAATCAACCTCAAGTTCGACTTCGAGAAGTGATTCGCCCGACTCGATGACGTCGCTTCGAAATTCAAAGCTACTTTCGGTCGCCTCAACAAGAAGGTGTTGCCGCGCCGAGGGATTTTCGGTGATCAGGTCGGCGTGGCGATCCGCCCACGTCGCCGCGAGCGACAACAGGACTCCTTGCGATGGCGGTGGTTGAACGGACAGCGTGCCGGTTCGCCACGGGGTGGTGATCGGCTCTGAAATGGATGCATGATGCCCGGCGAAATCACTCATGCTCAACGTCGATCCGTGGCGGGCAGCGGCGGCCACAATCGCCGTTGCTATCGAACCACGATAGAACGATCCAAACCCATCGGTTGCCAGTGATTCCAAGAGACCCGCAAGTTCGGGTTGTCGCCAGGTTTCGCCCGCGGTGCAGCGCAACAGCGCCCACTCTGCTGCTCCGTGCGATTCGAGTCGTGTGCGTTGGCTGGCGACCGCACTGGCCAGTGCGTCGTCGACACGGAAGCCGTCTCGTGCCAAACGGATTGCTGGCCCCAGGATGTGAGACGGATCGAGCCGACCCCATGACTCGTGAGCGATGTCCCAACCTGACGCCAAACCCGGCACCGTGACACTTGCTCCTGCATCGGACGACTGGTTCGGAACGAGTGCGGACCGGCCGGAACCCGTCACCGCAGACGCGCGGTTCCCGTCGTCAACCAACATCATCAGATCGCCGCCGAGTCCTGCCGCGTTGGGCATCGTGACGCAAATAACGGCGTGCGCGGCGATGGCACAGTCCACTGCACTACCGCCGGCGCGACTGATTTCAAGCGCTGCGTCCGTGGCACGTTGGTTCGCGGTGGCGCACGCGATGGAGGTGGACCGACTCAACTTCACCTCGCCTTCGACCGCAACCGGGTGTATCTAAAGTGTTCAGACAAAAGCGTCTATTCGCAACTCTTGACCTTTTGTTTGGTGGTTCGTATACTGTATACACTATTGCAGAGTCGCCGGTTATTGACTCGGTAATCACTCGACAATTGGGAAAGTGTGCCCCTGTATGACAACGACGTCAGCGCTCAAAGACCTGTCACAAGACGACGCAATCATGATGCTGCGCAACATGATTCGGATTCGTCGATTTGAAGAAAAACTTTCCGTTCTGTTCAAGCGCGGCAAGCTTCCCGGCTTCGTCCATCTCTATACCGGGGAAGAAGCTATCGCCGTCGGCGCGTGTTCCGCGCTCCGAACGGACGACCGAATCACCTCGACCCACCGCGGTCACGGACACCTCATTGCGAAGGGCGCGCGGGTCGATCGAATGATGGCCGAGCTGTTTGGACGCGTCGACGGGTATTGCCGCGGCAAAGGCGGTTCGATGCACATCGTGAGTTTCGAACTCGGCATCATCGGAACAAATGGCATCGTCGGTGGTGGGATTCCGATTGGCACGGGAAGTGCCTGGGCGGATCGTCACCTCGGCCGAGACAACGTGACGATCGTCTTCTTTGGAGATGGCGCATCGAACCAAGGAGTATTTTTCGAGTCGATGAACATCGCAAGCGTCTGGGGACTCCCCGTCATTTTCGTTTGCGAAAACAACGGATACACCGAATGGACTCCCACGAGTGAACTGACGGCGGGCAACATCGTTGACCGCGCCGCGCCGATGGGTATCCCCGGCGAATCTGTCGATGGAAATGATGTCGTCGCGATGAGATTTGCGGTCGAGCGTGCCGTCGAACGTGCCCGAAAAGGGGAGGGCCCAACACTCATCGAGGCGAAGAGCTATCGATGGAATGGGCACAACGAGGGTGAAGAAGCGTTTGCTGGGGCGTATCGCCCCGACGAGGAACAAGCGGCGTGGCGCGAACGTGATCCCATCCTCGCCTTTGGCGAGCGCCTCGTCGAGAACGAATGGTTATCCCGCGACGAATGGGCAGCGATCGACGCCGACGAACAAGCGCAAATTGAGGCAGCCGTGGAATTCGCCGAAAACAGCCCGTTCCCCGATGCCGAAGAAGCACTCGATCACCTGTTTGCGCCGAGCAAGGAGCGTGCATAATGGCCGCGAAGACCGTTACCGAAGAACGAAACGTCTACTTCATCGAAGCGATGCGCGAAGGATTGCGCGCGATGCTCGGCGAAGACGAGAATGTCGTCATCATCGGCGAAGACGTCGGTCGTTCCGTGATTGGAGCGACCCGAGGCCTCGTGGAGGACTTCGGTCCGATGCGCGTGCGAAACACCCCCATATCTGAGGCGACCTTCGTCGGAATGTGCGTCGGTGCCGCGGCGGTGGGGCTGCGGCCAGTCGTCGACCTCATGGTCGGATCATTCTTTTATGTCGCCATGGACCAACTCGCCGACCAAGCCGCGAAACTCCGGTACATGTCGGGAGGGCAAGTTAACCTCCCGATCGTGTACTTCACGGCGACGGGTCCCAGCGGATCAGCCGCTGCACAACACTCAGAAAATCCTCACCCGATGCTCATGAATGTCGCTGGTCTCAAGATTGTTATGCCCTCGACCCCCTACGACGCCAAGGGATTGATGGTATCGGCGATTCGAGACGACAATCCCGTCGTGTACCTGCAGGACTTCGTTTTGGGTGGTGTGCGAGGGCCCGTGCCCGAGGAAACATATTCGATTCCGCTCGGTGTCGGTGACATCAAACGAGCCGGAAAAGACGTCACCGTTGTTGCCATTGGAGCCGCTGTTCCCAAGGCACTTCGCGTCGCGAACAAATTGGAGGCGGAAGGAATCTCGGTCGAGGTTGTCGACCCGCGGACCCTGGTTCCGCTCGACATGGACCTCATCCTCGAATCAGTTGCGCGCACCGGTCGACTAGTCGTTGTCGACAATGCGCGGCTTACCTGTTCGGCCGCGAGTGAAATTGTGGCGAGCGTCTCTGAGAAGGGCTTCGATCTACTCAAGGCTGCGCCGCAACGCGTGGCATGGGAAAACGTTCCTGTTCCCTTTTCTCCCCCGCTTGAAGAGCGAGCGCTCATCAGCGATTCCGATATCGATTCCGCAATCCGCCTGACTCTGGCCTGATACACCACTGATCCGAAGAGGAGCACAGACATGGACGTTGTTTTACCTAAATGGGGAATGTCGATGCAGGACGCGGTTGTCGCCGAATGGCTGGTTGCTGTGGGTGACGCGGTGACCGAGGGTCAACCGCTCGCAACAGTTGAAACCGACAAGGTGGATGCCACCGTCGAGTCCCCTGGGGCGGGTACCGTTCTCGAGCTCCTCGCAGCGGCCGGCGACACCGTCGAAGTCGGCGCCGTCATGGCGCGGATCGGATAGGTCCAGAGATGTCGATAACGGTGCCGGCCGACTCGATCAATAACGAGTCTGCCGTCGCCGCGCTCGCCCTCTTCCGGACAGAATGCGCCACGAGGGGGCTCGCGCTATCGTTCGCGATTGCGGATGCCGGCGGAAACATCGTCCTTAGTTATCGAACCGACGGGGCTCAACTCGGCTCCTACCAACTGGCTCAGGACAAGGCCTACACGGCGGTGGCGTTTCAGAATCATACGAGCGCGTGGGCCGAATCATCGACACCGGGCAATCCGGATTGGGGAATCGCACTCACACTCGGCGGCAGAGCGACGGTCGTCGCCGGTGGCGTTCCGCTATTTGTGAACGGGAAGTTGGTCGGAGCAATTGGGGTTTCGGGCACCAAGGGTGCAATCGACGAAGAAATCGCGACTTCGATCGCATCCCAGATTGGTTGTGAGGTTCGCCCGTGACCGTCTCCCTCGTCATCGGCGGCGCGTCCGGAATCGGCCGGGCCATTGCTACGGTGTTACATTCCCGCGGTGACAGGGTCGGAATTGTCGATATCGACACGTCTGGGGCAGCCGTCGCGAAAGAACTTGGCGAGCGAGCGGCGTTCATCCACGCCGACATGTCGACAACGAACGGTCCCCGCGACGCAGTCGAAGAATTTCTCGCGCTCACCGACGGAAAACTTGACGTTCTGTATTACGGCCCGGCGGTACTTGAATCCCGCCCTCTTGCCGAGTGGACAGTGGAACGGTGGGACCACAGCATGTCTGTCAACCTTCGTGGGGCATTTTTTGCCTGCCAGGCTGCGGAAAAGGCCTTGCGCGCGTCGTCGAGCGGTCGGGTAATTCTCATGTCATCAACGGGCGCACTCCGCGGTCACGCAGGGATGCCCGCCTACCACGCGTCTAAAAGCGGAATGATCGGGCTTGTCCGCGCGCTAGCAGACGAACTTGCCCCGACCGTGACCGTGAACACGGTGTGCCCAGGCTGGATTGACACGCCATTCAATGACCCCTACTGGTCGTTCCAAGCCGACGCGGACACGTCTCGGGAACGGCTCGAATCGGGAATTCCAGCGGGAAGGCAGGGACACCCCAGCGACGTCGCGGGAATCGTTGAGTTTCTCACGACGCCAGCGGCCAACTACATCACCGGGCAATCGTTCGTTGTCGACGGTGGGTATACGGCGGTATGACGATGAGCCACACGACCTATTTCCCCGACGCACGCGGAACATCCCCGTCAGCGCCGCTTTCCCCTCGTGTCGGAATCGCATCATTTCACCGCTCACTGCCTCGCTACCGTGTGACGGCACTGTATTCATGCCCGGCCATCGCCGAACGGTTGGGGGTCAAGACTGTTCTCGTCAAAGACGAGTCCGTTCGACTCGGACTTCCCTCGTTCAAAATGCTCGGAGCATCGTGGGCGACGGCGACCTCGATTGCGCGCGAGTGGTTGGGTACCGAGGATGCGCCCCTCTCGATTCGGTGGATTGCCCGTGAAATGCGACGCCGCCATGGTTCACACTGGCGCGTTGGGCGTCGACTCGTCGCGGCCACTGACGGAAATCACGGTCGAGGAGTAGCCCGAATGGCTCGCCTGCTGCGACTTCCTTCGCTAATTTTTGTTCCAGCGGGCACCGCTGAGTCCCGCATTCGAGGAATTGAAAAAGAAGGTGCCCGAGTCGAGGTGGTCGAGGGCACATACGACGATGCCATCGCACGTTCGGCTCGCGAAGCGTCTGCAACCACCCTCGTTATCTCGGACACCTCGTGGGAGGGGTACACCGAAACCCCGACGAACGTTATTCACGGATACTCGACCATGTTCAGCGAAATTGACCAACAGTTGTCGGGAAAAACCCTTGATGTTGTGGTACTTCAATCGGGAGTAGGCGCGTTCGCTGCAGCCGGCATGGCCCACTGGTCGGCCCGCGACACCAACGCCCGTCCCCGATTTGTCGTCGTTGAGCCAACCGCTGCCAACTGCCTCATGCTGTCTGCCGAATCACACGCCATCACTCTCGCCGCAGGACCGCACGAATCAACCATGGCGGGACTCAATTGCGGTTTGCCGTCGCTCATCGCATGGCCGATCATTTCCCACGCAACCGACGCGTATATCGCCATCGATGACGATGCGACATTCGACGCGATGCGCCTTCTGGCTGATTGCGGAATTGTTGCCGGTGAATCCGGTGCCGCCGGACTGGCCGGACTCCTCGCCATCACCGATGTGGCCGAGCGCGACTCCGTGGGGCTCCGGGATGACGCGACAGTTCTCGTCATCAATACCGAAGGAGCTACCGATCCCGACAACTACGATCACGTTGTCGGTACGACCGACAAGGGGGTGATTCGCACCCGACGACGACGCCAACAGGCAACACACACCGTCCGAGTTTCGGGCCGCTAGTGCGGGTGCAACACGTCCGCAATAGTGTCTAATTTCATAAGAGTTTCTTCCGATAAACAACTAGCGAAAGGTTGACTTCAATGTCGCAGTCAAAAAGCACCTCGCCAATCGAGGTGCATCACGTCGATGTGATTTCTCGTGCCGACCGGCACGGGACCGCTCGAGATCTTTTCCCCGTCTGGTTCGCTTCGAACCTCAATGTCGGTAACGCCTTCTTCGGAGCGCTTGCCGTCATCGTTGGCAACAGTTTTTTCTGGGCCGTTGTCGTCGTCATCCTTGGAAACATCGCGGGCGCGGCGTTCATGTCGTTGCACTCGATTCAAGGCGCCAAACTCGGTGTTCCACAACTGATTCAAAGCCGTGGACAATTCGGGTTTATCGGAGCACTACTTCCGATTGCCCTCGCCGCGTGCCTCTATCTTGGATTCTTCTCAACCACGGCGGTAATCGGCGGACAGTTCTTGTCTGCCGCGGTACCGGCCATCGACATCGTGTGGGCACCGATTCTTGTGTCTGCGGTAAGCCTGTTGCTGGCATTACTCGGTTATCGGGCGATCCACACTGCGGCAAAGTGGGCACAGTGGCCACTCGCGGTCGCCGTCATTGTGGTCACCGTGGCTTCTCTTACTCATGGCGGTTTCGATCTGTCCATGTCAGGATTCGCGCTCGGACCGTTCCTCACCGCATTCGGAATCATCGCGACGTTCCTCCTCACCTACGCTCCGT
>JBEENB010000034.1:0-9324 GCA_041192365.1 Actinomycetota bacterium
CGCCGAAATAGTCGTAACCCCACACGTCTGAGAGTAATTGCTCGCGGGTAAACACGCGACCCGGATTTGCCACCAAATACCTTAACAATTCGAATTCTTTGTATGTGAGGTCGAGGGGTCGTCCGCTGGCCGTGGCCTGGTAGCTCGATTCGTCGATGGAAACCCCCGAGTGGCTCAACCCGGTTGCGACGTTGCCGCTCGCGGAGTGAACGGCCAGACGGATTCGCGCATCGACTTCGGCGAGAGACGCGGACGGCAGGACGAAGTCAGAGATGCCCCATGAGCCATCCAGAACTGACAACGACGTGTCAGAGACCACGATGAGGACGGGCACGGGCAACTGCGCTGAGGCCAACACCGAGGCCATGGACTTGGCCGCGACCAGGTCGGTCACTCCGTCGATGATGACAATATCGACGTCGGAGTGAGAAGCGAGCGATTGTGGCGAGAGAGGTGCGACGGTTAAGTCGTGTGGCAACAACCCAAGTGCGGGAATGACCATTGCCGAAGCGGGGGAAAGCAACAGAATTCGAGACACGGCCCACCCCTCCCACGATTCGATAAAGTCTAGGCGCGTTTAGCATGGAGACATGCCCCGCCGAATCGCATCCGCTCTTCCCTCGTGGATTGTCACAATCGCGGGTTGTGTTTACGCGGTGACGCTGGGGTCCGCCCAATGGGCCGCGGTGATTTCGGCAACGATCGGGGCTTCGCTCGTGTTGTCGTTTGTCATCCAATTGTCGATTCAACGAAAGAAGGGTCTCGTCAATCGCTTGGCGTTCACGACGGCGGGGAGCCTCGTCATCGGGGCCGTCGGTTTCGTGGTCGCGTGGTTGAGTAACGGTTTAGGCTAGACCCATGATCTTTTGGTTCGAAATCTTCTTCTTGGCGTTGTTGGGGCTCGCGTTCGTCGCGATCGGCTTCACGAGTATCGTCGTTCTCGTTCGGCTCTTCCGCGGTCAGCGCTAACGATGTCTAACCCCTTCGTCGACCAACGACGACTGGTCGAGGGGGACGCGGCGGTTTCCATCGACGCGGGTGTCGTCCTCGTGACGGGCCCAGACCGATTCGACGTGCTCAACGCGACGCTCAGTCAAGACCTGCGCGGTCTCGCTGTCGGAGACTCGCGTGACGCCCTCGAGCTCGACGGTCAGGGACGAATCCAACACAGTATCCACGTCCTCGAATCGTCTGACGGCACGCTTCTCGTTGTCCCCGGAGCATTGGGGGTGGACGTTGCGGCGTGGCTCGATGCTCGAATCTTCATGGAGGACGTCCAGGCCGCCGACGTGTCGTCCCAGTTCTCGGTGTGGGGTGGCGCTGTTGCGTTCGGTGACCTCGCCTGGACCGATCCGTGGCCCGATGTCGCCCCCGGCGGGATAACCTACGGTGACGCCAGAATTCCCGCATGGTCATGGGTGGAAACACTCTTGCCCGCAGGGGAAAAACCGACCGTCGATGTTATCGGCGCTGACCTCGTCGACCCCTTGCGCGTTGTCGCTGGACGCCCATCGATGGCGGAGGTCGATGATCGGTCCCTCCCGCATGAACTCGATTGGCTCCGAACCGCCGTCCATCTGTCCAAAGGGTGTTACCCGGGGCAAGAAACGGTGTCCAAGATTCACAACGTCGGGCACCCACCGCGGCGACTCGTGCGCCTACACCTGGACGGTTCGGATTCCGTCTTCGTGGAGGCATCCGACCCAGTCTGGGCGGGGGGCGACCTGGTCGGTAGGGTCACCACCGCCGGAAACCACTTCGAAGACGGGCCCGTGGCGCTCGCGGTTATCAAGCGAAACGTCGACGTCACCGCATTATTGAGCGTCGTCCACGATGACCATCTGTTGACCGCCACCCAGCAGGTTCTTGTTCCGCCCAGCGCGGGTGCTACCGCCGCGGAGCGACTGCGTCCCAGTCGACCGTAATCTCGCCGAGACGCCACGCGGCGTTAGTTCCCTGAACCGGCCAACCCGACTCTTTCATCGCTCGAACCGTTGCGATCCAACGTTGGCTCGGGGAATAGACCTGAAGTGGCGCAGCGACCGCCCAGTGTCGATCGAGGTCCCCGAGGAATCGGTGAATTGCCTCACCCTCGACGTTTCGATGAATCAGCGCTTTGACCAGACGCTCAGCCGCGATGCTGGGAAACTCTAGTCCGGCCAACCGAAGCGCGACGGTGAACGACTCGGGCCCGCTTGCACCGAGCGAGACCCACGTCGCCACGCGACCGATTTCGTCGCACGTCCCGTCGAGGAAAATTCCGTCTGGCGATAAACGGGTTTGAACTCGCGCCCATATCTCAGCGACCTCTGGCTCGTCGTATTGGCGCAGAACGTTGAAGGCACGGATCACGTCTGCCGTGCGATTCCCGGGAAGCGGAATTTCGAAACCGCCACGAATGAACGAGACCCGATCGGTCGCGCTGGATTGTGCGGTGGTGACGCGTTCGGGGTCGATTTCGATTCCGATAACGCGAAGCCCGGGCTGGACGCTCGCGAGGCGGTCAGCCAATTCGAGTGTCGTGTGTGGCATTGCGCCGTAACCGAGATCAATGACGAGCGGGTCGTGCATTGCGCGAAAACGCGCGTGACGAGACAGCCATCGGTCGGCGCGCCGAAGGCGGTTCGTGCCCGTCGTTCCGCGGGTGATTCGTCCGACTACCACCCCACCATTCTGGCTCGTTAGGCTTATGAACATGACGCACACGCTGATTTTGCTTCGCCACGGAAACTCGATCTGGAATCAGAAGAACCTCTTCACCGGTTGGGTCGATGTTCGGCTGTCGGAACAGGGTGTGGTCGAGGCCACGCGCGCCGGGGAACTTCTCGCGCAGAGTGGACTGAAGCCCGACGTCCTGTACACGAGCGTTCTGTCGCGTGCGATTCAGACGGCGAACATCGCCCTCGATACGGCTGACCGTCTCTGGATTCCGGTGAAGCGTTCGTGGCGACTCAATGAGCGTCACTACGGCGCGCTTCAAGGACTGGACAAGGCGCAGACGCTCGAAGAGTTCGGAGCGGAGCAGTTCCAGTTGTGGCGACGCTCATTCGATGTTCCGCCGCCGGCACTGGATGACAACTCCGAATTTTCGCAGGCTCACGATGAGCGATACGCCGATTTGGGTGCGGACCTTCCGCGCACAGAATCGCTATCTCTCGTGATTGACCGCATGCTTCCGTACTGGACGAGCGACATTGCCCCTGACCTCCGTGCGGGCAAGACCGTGTTGATCACGGCTCACGGAAATTCTCTTCGAGCACTCGTCAAACACCTTGACGGAATCAGCGACGACGACATCGCTGAGCTGAATATCCCAACGGGAATCCCGCTCGTCTACCGGCTTGACGACGACTTGATGCCAATCGGCGCGGGACAATACCTGGACCCGGAGGCAGCAGCAGCGGGCGCGGCCGCCGTGGCGAACCAGGGGAAAAAGTAGGGGACGACTAGCCCTCGGGGGTGGGGGACGGAGTCGCGGAGGGCGATACGACCGGTTCCGGAACAAACAACGACGGTGCGTACGGAGCATAGAGCGAATGCGAGCCGTCGAGAACTGGGATTGCCATCGTCACTCCGTCTTCTCCGCCGTACTGGAAATAGATGTCAACGTACTGACCGGCCTTGAGAGCGGTGCCGGTTGCGATGGCGGGGTTGCCGTCCGCGAGACCGACCTTAGTGAGGCCCTCGTTGGCGACAATGGTGAGGTCCACGGGGGTCTCGGTCCGGAGTTCAACGGTGAGGTACTGCACATTCGTCGTATCGTTGACGATTGTGAAAACCAGCGAGGCATCGCCCGACTCGTCCGTGATGACGAGCACGTTGCGCAATTGAAGCCCGCCGACATCGACGTTGAGTCCGTCACTCGCGGAATAGGGATTCAGGGTCGCGGCGTCGACGAAGATGCCACAGCCGGCGGTGCCCAGAAGCAACGTTGCGGCGAGGGTCGTAGTGGCGAGGGCGCGAATGTTCACGACAAATCCTTATCGAGTGGGGCGGTAATTCCTCACTCAGTCTAGCGGAGCGGACAACGTCACCTCGTGGGAAGATTCGGGGCGGTGCTCTGTGGTAAAATCGAGGTTCTGCTAAAGGAGAACCAACTACATGGCATTCAAAGTCGGAGAAACCGTCGTTTACCCCCACCACGGTGCGGCAAAAATCATCGCAATAACCACTCGTGATTTTCAGGGCGAACAGCAGAAGTTCCTCAAACTTCAGGTTTCCCAGAGCAACCTCGAAATCATGGTTCCCGAAAGCAAAGTCGAAGACGTCGGTGTTCGTGACGTCATCGACAAGGCAGGACTCAAGCTCGTTTTTGGTGTCCTTCGCGACCCGATCGTCGAAGAGCCCGCCAACTGGTCGCGTCGCTACAAGGCGAACCTCGAAAAGCTCGCATCGGGCGACGTCATCAAGGTTTCCGAGGTCGTTCGCGACCTGTGGCGCCGCGAACAAGATCGTGGACTGTCGGCCGGTGAAAAGCGCATGCTTGCGAAGGCCCGTCAGATTCTCATTTCCGAACTCGCCCTCGCCGAAAAGACGGATGAGGAACGCGCCTCGAACCGTCTCGACGAGGTCCTCGCCTCTTAAGCACTCATGCCAGCGGTCGGAATCGTCATCGTTGCGGCCGGTTCGGGCGTGAGGCTCGGTCGTGGAATTCCTAAGGCATTTGTCGAACTCGACGGCACCAGCGTGCTCGCACGAGCGCTCGAGGTTGTTCGGGGTGTCAACCCGACCGCGCTGGTGATTGCAGGACCGCCCGCACACCTCGATGCCGTGAAGGCAATCGTCGACGCTGTGGGGGTCGACGCGACGGTCGTCGCGGGCGGCGAAACACGCACGGACAGTGTTCGATGCGCGATGGCGGCGATGCCGGCCGTTGACGTCGTGTTGATTCACGATGTTGCCCGGTACGGCGCGCCGATCGAGGTTTTTGATCGCGTGATTGCCTCCGTTTCGACAACCAACGATGCCGCCGTCCCGGTCCTTCCCGTCGCGGACACGATAGTTGTCGCCGACGATGGTGTCGTGACGGACAACACGGAGCGCGCGCGTCTTTATCGCGTTCAAACCCCACAGGGATTCCCGGGTGCCGGTTACGCGGCGGCCATCGCCGATGCGGTGGGTGACTTCACGGACGACGCGAGTATCTGGCGTGGGATTGGGGGAATCGTTCGCACCGTTGCCGGAGACGAGCATTCACACAAAATCACGGTTGAAGCCGACCTCGCGTCGTATGCCGGGTCGATTCGGGTCGGTCTCGGAACCGATACCCATGCGTTCGGGGGTTCGGAGCCGCTGTGGCTCGGGTGCCTCGAATGGCCAGGCGAGACGGGACTGTCCGGTCACTCTGACGGAGACGCCGTCGCCCACGCACTCTGCGACGCCCTGCTTTCCGGCGCGGGACTCGGTGATATCGGCACGGTCTTTGGGACGGATGACCCCCGATATTCGGGTGCTCGCGGCGAGGTGTTTCTTCAGGGGGCCCTCGACAAACTCGCAGAAATAGGGTTAGCACCTCGATCGGCGTCCGTTCAGATTGTCGGAAATCGTCCAAAAATCGGTCCGCGGCGGGTCGAAATCGAGAACACACTCGCCGGCATCCTCGGGGTTCCCGTGTCGGTCAGCGCCACGACGACCGACGGATTGGGCTTCACCGGCGAAGGCAAGGGAATCACCGCCATCGCTATCGCTCACGTCGCTGCTCGATAACGCTCGGTAACATGGGCTAGTGCCCATACGTCTGTTCGACACCGTCTCGCAATCCTTGCGCGATTTCGAACCGCGCGCGCCCGGCCAGGTGGGTATCTACGTGTGTGGACCGACGGTACAGTCTGCGCCGCACATCGGGCACCTTCGCAGCGCGCTCGTGTATGACCTGTGGCGTCGGTGGTTCAACTATCGGGGTTTCACCGTAACGCTCGTTCGAAATGTCACTGATATTGACGACAAAATCTTGGCCGTGGGTGGAAACGAGGAGTGGTGGGCGCTCGCCGCCCGCATCGAGCGCGAATTTGACAGCGCAGCGTCGGCGCTGGGAATCCTGCCCCCGACCGCAGAGCCGCGCGCGACGGGCCACATCGGGGACATGATCACGCTTATCGCTCGATTGATTCACCGTGGGCATGCGTATGCCGCCGATGATGGATCGGGGGATGTGTATTTCTCTGTCGGGTCGTGGCCGGACTACGGCCAACTGACGCGGCAGTCGCCCGACGAGGTCGAATCGGACGAGGCCAATTCCGAGCGCGGGAAGAAAGACCCCCGCGACTTCGCGCTGTGGAAAGGACGAAAAGATTCTGAGCCCGCAACCGCATCATGGGAATCCCCGTGGGGCGCCGGTCGACCCGGTTGGCACCTTGAGTGTTCCGCCATGGCAACCCGCTATCTCGGGACTGGTTTTGACATTCATGGCGGTGGGCTTGACCTCCGGTTCCCGCACCATGAGAACGAACTTGCTCAGTCGCGCGCAGCCGGAGATGAATTTGCCACGACGTGGCTTCACAACGGTCTTGTCACGATGAACGGGCAGAAGATGTCTAAATCGGTCGGAAACGTGATGGGTGCCGAAGAATTGTTGTCGCAGACCGATTCGGCGACGGCGCGCTACTTCCTCCTCGCACCGCATTACCGCTCGACAATGGACGTCCACGATGGGTCGCTCGCGGAAGCCGCAGCCGCGTGGGACCGAATTCGCGGGTTTGCGCGACGGACCGCTGACCTGGTCGTCGCCGTCCCTGAGGTTCCCGCCGCATTCGCCGCCGCCATGGATGATGACCTCGCGGTTCCGGCCGCGCTGGCCGTTCTGCACGACACCGTTCGCGCGGGGAATACCGCGCTCGACGCATCTGATCCCGTGTCGGTTCTCGCCCGTGCCAACGAAGTCGCGGCGATGCTCAACGTCCTTGGGTTGACCGTTGCGACAGACTCGAACGATGCGACCCACGCGGCGCTGGGAACGCTCATTGACCGGCTGATCACCGAACGCAACCGCGCCCGTGCGGACAAAGATTGGGCGACGGCCGACAGGATTCGCGACGATATCGACGCCGCGGGAATCACGCTGGAAGACGGCGCCGACACAACCCGATGGAGCATCAACAATGGTTAAGCCAGGACGACCAGGAGCCGCAAAAGCTAAAAAAGGCCCACTCAAGGGATCCGGTGGTAAACAGCGCCGTTCCCTTGAAGGCAAAGGACCCACGCCCAAAGCCGAGGACCGGACCTGGCATCCCGCGGGAAAGCGCAAGATTGCGCAAGATCGATTGGCCGACGCCCGCGAACGATTCGGGAAGACGAGCTCAAAGCCGCCGCAGAAGACGGTTCGTCGAGGCAAGGACAGCGACAACGAAATCATCAACGGCCGTAACTCTGTCTTGGAAGCGCTTCGCACGAACGTGCCGGCAACCACCCTGTACATCGCCTCGCGGGTCGAATTCGACGATCGTGTCAAAGAGACGCTCGCGCTCGCCACAAAAAAGGGCATCGCGATCCTCGAGATCATGCGTCCCGAAATGGACCGCCTGTGTGGCGAGAACTCGGTGCATCAGGGCATCGCGTTGGCGGTTCCTCCCTATGCCTACAGCCACCCGCTTGAACTGCTTGACGCCGTTGAAAGTCGCGGGCAGACACCGTTGTTTGTCGCTCTGGACGGTGTGACCGACCCCCGCAACCTCGGCGCCATCATCCGATCCGCCGCCGCGTTCGGCGGGCACGGAATCATCGTGCCGCAACGCCGCAGCGTAGGGGTCACCGCGGCAGCGTGGAAAACGTCTGCTGGTGCCGCGGCAAGGCTTCCGGTCGCGATGGCCTCTAATCTCAATCAAGCGATCAAGAATTTCAAGGAACGCGGAGTCTTTGTCATCGGCCTTGATGGTGATGGGCACATGACGTTGCCCCAGATCGATATCGCGGATCGACCGTTGCTCGTCGTCGTGGGGAGTGAGGGGAAGGGCTTGTCTCGGCTCGTCACCGAGAACTGCGACGCGATTGTGTCGATTCCGATCGGCACGGCTACCGAATCGTTGAACGCGGGAATTGCGACATCCATCACGCTCTACGAAATCGCGATGCGCCGATCGGCAGCGGTCGGAACTCGTTAGCAGACAGCGCAGCCGAAGGGAAGCACGAATTGCCGAAACGGACTTGCGCGCTAAACTAGGGAGGCTATCCCGCCCATTGCGCATTCGTCGCACGCAAGTCAGGAATATTTGTCAATGAACGCACAACGACCCACCCGAAACGAAGCCCGCGAGCTCGCCCGCGAGAAGGCGCAAAAAATGCGCCTAGCGGGAAGTTCGCGCGAAAAGCGGAACCGTATTTTTGTCCAACTGGGACTCGGCGTATTGGCACTTGCTGTTATCGGTGCCTTGACTGCCGTCATTCTCACCGCATTTCAGCCCGCAGGCCCAGGGCCGCTCAACATGCAGAGCGACGGGATTAAGATCACGAGCGGGAATGTTGCCGTTCCGACGCCCGCCAATCCGTCCGACGCAAGCCCCGTGGCGAGCCCCGCGAACGATGAGGGGGTCGTCGACATCACGCTATATGTCGACTACCTGTGCCCGATTTGCCGTCAGTTCGAAGAGGCGAATAAGGACGCGATTGCCGACCTTCTTGCGCGCGATGCCGCGACTATCGAGATTCACCCCATCGCGATCTTGACAAACCGTTCGCAGGGGACTCAGTACTCACTGCGTGCAGCGAACGCAGCGGCGTGTGTGGCGAATGATTACCCCGATAGCTTTTTGAACTTCCACAACGCTCTCTACGAGAACCAGCCGCTGGAAGACACTCCCGGTTGGACAGACGACGAACTCATCGGATTTGCGACCCAATCGGGAGCCGGTCCGGAAGTCGAAGCGTGTATCAATGACCTGCAATTCGAGGACTGGGTCAAGGCCAGCACCGAACGCGCGATTAGCGGAGACATCGCCATCAACAACAAGGACAAGAAATTCGAGGGCGTGACAGGAACCCCGACAATCGTGATTAACGGCACGCAGTTCAACCCGTCCTACGACCCGACCGCGACACCGCAGTTCAGCGTTGAAGAGTTCCTTCTCGCTGTTCTGACCGCCGCAGGCGTTCAACAGTAGCCCTCGTCACCAGAGGTCACTTGGTACTCTGGTGTCGTCGCCGACTTAGCTCAGCTGGTAGAGCATCTGTCTTGTAAACAGAAGGTCACGAGTTCGAACCTCGTAGTCGGCTCGGAATCGTCACGGACCAGAGAGGAGCGAATCGTTGAAAGCCGACAACCGAGATTATTCAGCATCACCTCGACGTCCTCGCAATCCACTTCTCGTCCTCGGAATAGTCGGGGTCTTCGTA
>JBEENB010000035.1:0-9099 GCA_041192365.1 Actinomycetota bacterium
TGGCGTGTTGTTCCCCGAGGAAACCCAGCCCGGCGTCGACCTGATCCTGCCCGACTTCACGCCGATTCGCGATCGGCTCGACGACATTGTCGGAATCGTGTTGACGCACGGGCACGAAGACCACATTGGCGCGGTTCCGTATCTGTTGCGTCTGCGCCACGACATCACGCTGTACGGCTCGAGGCTCACGCTCGCGCTCATGGAAGCGAAGCTCAAGGAACACAAGATCAAGCCGGAACTCAAGGTCGTGTCCGACGACCAGCGCCTCAACGTCGGACCGTTCGACCTCGAGTTCGTCGCGGTCAACCACTCGATTCCGGATGCTCTCGCGGTGGCGATTCGTACTCCGGCGGGACTCGTCCTTGCGACGGGTGACTTCAAGATGGACCAACTGCCGCTCGATGGTCGCCTCACCGACCTGCGCTCGTTCGCGCGTCTGGGTGAAGAGGGCGTCGACATCTTTATGACCGACTCGACCAACGCCGACGTGCCCGGCTTCACGCCGCTCGAGCGCGACATCGGACCCGTCATCGAACAGGTCATGCACCGCGCCAAGGGCAAGGTCGTTGTCGCGAGTTTCGCCTCGCACGTTCACCGCGTCCAACAAATCATCGACGCCGCGGTCGCGAACGGACGCCACGTCGTGTTCGTCGGTCGATCGATGGTTCGCAACATGGGAATCGCCTCAGAACTGGGGTACATGACGATTCCCGCGGGAACCGTCGTCGACCTCAAAGACGCTGTCGAGATGCCCGACGACCGTGTTGTCTTCATGTCGACCGGGTCACAGGGCGAGCCGATGGCCGTGCTTTCCCGCATGGCGAACCAGGAACACCAGATCGAGGTCGGCAAGGGCGACACCGTCATTCTTGCGTCGTCGTTGATTCCCGGAAACGAGAACGCGGTCTATCGAGTTATTAATGGGCTCATCGCGCTCGGGGCGAACGTCGTGCACAAAGGCACGGCCAAGGTTCACGTCTCGGGGCACGCCGCCGCCGGCGAACTCTTGTACTGCTACAACATCGTCAAGCCCAAAAATGTGTTCCCGATTCACGGCGAGGTGCGCCACCTTCACGCGAACGTCGCTCTCGCGATCGAGACGGGCGTTCCGGTTCAGAACACGCTAATTCCCGAGAACGGCACCGTCGTCGATCTGAAGGACGGCCGCATGAACATCGCGGGTCAACACGACATCGGGTTCGTGTACGTCGACGGCTCGAGTGTCGGCGAAATCACCGACGCCGACCTCAAAGACCGCCGAATCCTCGCGGAAGAGGGCTTCATCTCGATCTTCGTCGCGATTGACCCCCGGACGGGTGCCGTTGTCGTCGGACCCGAGATTCACGCGCGTGGCTTTGCCGAAGACGAATCCGTCTTTGACGACGTCAAGCCGCAGATTGTCAAAGCCCTCGCAGAGGCAGCGACATCGGGAACCAACGATGCCGGACAGTTCCAGCAGGTCGTTCGCCGCGTGGTCGGGCGATGGGTCAACACCCAACACCGTCGTCGCCCCATGATTGTGCCGATCGTTATCGAGGCGTAATTCGCCAGTTTCCCCGCGAATTCGCGGGTTACGGGTGTCGCACCCGAGTTTTCGGGGTGCTCGCGGGTAGCCTCAAACCATGGCTGGACCGTCGCGCTCTAAACCGAGTAACGCGCGGAAAGCGGCACCCACTCGTCGGCTTCCGCAGGCTACCGCGCGCCCGATTCGTCCGGCTGGTCCCAACTTCTTTGTCGTCATCTGGATGGGCCTCGCTCACGCCGCTGGCGCGACCTTCCGAGTGTTCCTCTCGGACAAGGTTGAAAAGGACGAACGTCGTGACGGACTCCCGTTCTTCCTCCTTATCCTGGCGGGGGTCGGCGCAACGGTCGAATGGTTCGTCCCCACGGTCGAGTGGGTTCGCCTCGTCGAAGAATCGACGGTCGGTGGGCTGTTCGGTCGCATCGCGTTCGGCCTTCCCGTCGTGCTCGTCGTGTTCGCCGCGTGGCTGTTTCGCCACCCGACGATCGATGCCGACAACCGACGCATCGCGGTCGGTCTCGGGCTTTTCATTCTGTCGTGCTCGGCACTCGCTCACATCGCGGGGGGAATGCCGCAGCCGTCCAAGGGAATTCCGGGCATCTCGGCAGCGGGCGGAGTCATGGGGTGGCTCGTCGCGAACTGGTTGACCGTCACCGCCACCGCCTGGGTCAGTGTTCCGCTGTTCTCGATTTTGATTCTCGTGTCAGCGCTCATCGTGACCAGGACGTCACCGACTCGGGTTTTCGAGCGCATTCGCGACCTCGGAGAATACCTTTTCGTGCACGCACCCCGAGTGGCGACAACCGTCACGGATGCCATTCCGACCGGCGACCTGTCGAGCGTCACGAGCCACAGCGATCTCGGAGACGGACGCCCCTGGTGGACGATTCGTAAGAACGCCAAGCCGAAGCCGTTCGACACTCCGGTCGAATCGGAGGCGTCGGCGACCGACCTGATCAAGGACATGTTTGCGGCCGAAGAAGCGGCTCGCTTGTTCAATGGAACTAGTCCCGCAGCGGGAGCAACCCCCGACGACGTCGTGACCGCCAAGATTCCCGTGACCGAGTCGACTGCCCCGCTCGACAACGTCGCGACGGGCGATCACCCGCGCTCGACTCCGGTTCGCTCGGGTCGACCGTATTCGCTGCCCAAGGACACGGTCCTCGTCAAAGGCGCACCGCCCAAGGGTTCATCGCCCGTCAATGACAAGGTCATCGCCGCCATCACCGACGTGCTCGTGCAGTTTGGAGTCGACGCGACCGTTACTGGTTTCACCCGTGGCCCATCCGTCACGCGCTACGAGGTCGAACTCGCGCAGGGCGTAAAGGTCGAGCGAGTCACGGCACTGTCGCGCAACATCGAATACGCGGTCGCCTCGAACGAGGTCACCTTCCTCACGCCGATCCCGGGCAGGTCCGCCATTGGCATCGAGATTCCCAACACCGACCGCGACATCGTCACCCTCGGTGACGTCTTGCGTTCGCCCGCGGCCATCGCCGCGCGCCATCCGATGTCAATCGGAGTCGGAAAAGACGTCGAGGGTCAGTTCGTCATCGCGAATCTCGCCAAGATGCCCCACCTTCTCGTCGCGGGAGCAACCGGTGCCGGTAAGTCGTCGTTCGTCAACGCAATGATTACGTCGCTGCTCATGAAAGCGACGCCGGCCGAAGTCCGCATGGTCCTTATTGACCCTAAGCGCGTCGAGCTCTCGGCGTATCAGGGAGTCCCGCACCTCATCACGCCGATCATCACGAACGCCAAGAAGGCTGCCGAGGCGCTGCAGTGGGTTGTCAAAGAGATGGACATGCGCTACGACGACTTGCACTCGTTCGGGTTCAAGCACATCGACGATTACAACCGAGCCATCGCCGAGGGCACCGCCAAAGTCCCCGCGGGCAGCGAACGCGTCCTGCGCGAATACCCGTATCTTCTCGTTGTCGTCGACGAGCTTGCCGATCTCATGATGGTCGCGCCGCGCGACGTCGAAGACGCGATCGTGCGCATCACCCAACTCGCTCGTGCCTCGGGAATCCACCTCGTTCTCGCGACACAGCGTCCGTCGGTCGACGTCGTGACCGGGCTCATCAAGGCCAACGTTCCGTCGCGCCTCGCGTTCGCGGTTTCGTCGATGACCGACTCGAGGGTCATTCTCGACCAGCAGGGCGCCGAAAAGCTCATTGGCCAGGGCGACGGCCTGTTCTTGCCGATGGGTGCGGCGAAAGCGATTCGCGTTCAGGGCGCGTGGGTGTCCGAAGACGAGATTCAGGCCGTTGTCGACCACGTCAAGAAACAAGCCGACCCCGAATACCGCGATGACGTCGCGGTGGTCGGAAGCAAGAAGCAGGTCGACGCCGACATCGGTGACGACCTCAATGTTCTTCTGCAGGCTGTCGAGCTTGTTGTGTCGAGCCAGTTCGGATCGACCTCGATGCTCCAGCGCAAACTGCGGGTCGGGTTCGCCAAGGCGGGCCGGCTCATGGACCTCATGGAATCCCGCCACATCGTCGGCCCGAGCGAGGGCTCGAAGGCGCGCGAGGTGCTCGTGTCGGCTGACCAACTCGGGTCAGTCCTCGCGAAGTTGCGCGGGGAAGACGTTCCCGTTGCTCCCGCGGCCGCCGCGCAGACTGTCGCACCCGTCGTTGCCGCAGTCGCGGATGATGCCGCGATCGACGCCATTCCCGCTCCCAAATCCGCCGTCGACCACCAAGCGTTTGACGACCTCGGGGTCTCGGGCGAAGACATCGGGGCGACCGCGCCCATCCCCACGCTCGACCCTCGGTATGACGACCCACTCGCGAAGTCGACAGAGGGGTATTCTGGGGATAACGGCGAAACCGACGAGGACGCCTGGAACCTCACCGGCAGGGAGTAAACGTGGCAGAAACCCGACGCGTCATGCGCGCGGGTGACGCTCCCGTCGCTCCGTGGAATATCGCGAACCTCATCACGGTCGCGCGAATCCTGTGCGCACCCCTTTTCGTCTGGCTTGTTCTGATGGACCCGAACGGCCCGCTGCGGTGGTTCGCTCTCGCCCTGTTCGTGTTTGGTACCGCGTCCGACGGCCTCGATGGGTACTTGGCGCGTTCTCGAAATCTGGGGACGAGCCTCGGGGTTCTGTTAGACCCGATCGCCGACAAGGTGCTGATTGGTGCGGGACTCGTCGTGCTGTCGATGGTGGGGGAATTGCCGTGGTGGGTGACGATTGTCGTGCTCGTTCGAGAGTTCGGAATCACGGCGTATCGAATGCTGATCGCTCACCGCGAGATTCACGCGGCCTCGTGGGGAGGCAAGGTCAAGACAACGGCGCAGGCAATTGCCGTGTCGTTCGCGCTCGCGCCGTTCCCCGCACTGCTCGGTGACTGGATGAACTGGTTCAACGGGTTCCTGATGACGGCGGCTGTGGCGCTGACGGTGTGGACCGGACTCGAATACGTGTGGAAAGCGATTCGCGGTTGAGTCTGGTGGATAACGCCACAGCCGATCGCGTTGCGCGATTGATTGACGCGCTCGCGGCTGCCGGCGAGACGGTCGCCGTCGCCGAATCTCTCACGGGCGGTCTGGTCTGTTCAACTTTGGTCAACCCCGCCGGCGCATCACGCGTTATCGTCGGGGGAGCGGTGGTTTATTCGACCGACGTCAAGGCGTCGGTTCTGGGTGTCGATGCAGGGCTGCTCGCCGAGCGCGGCGCGGTAGATGCCGCGGTTGCGGTGCAAATGGCGACGCGTGCTCGCTCGAAGTTCGGGTCGACAATTGGCATTTCGACCACGGGGGTGGCCGGGCCCGACCCGCAGGACGGCATCGCTGTCGGATCGGTTTATGTTGCCGTCACATCCGATCGCGGCGATTCTGTGGAGGAATGTCATTTCACGGGAACTCGGGACGAGATCCGGTGGGCGGCCGTCGACGCGGCCCTCACGATTCTTGAGAATTCACTAAGAACGGAATAAAACACGAGATATTTGGGTTAGGTGGGTTGTACGATGAAAATCCAAACGGAAGGAGTTGCTCATTATGTTGATTCGCGAACAACTCGGTGGTGTCATGCGTGACATCCGCACGTCAAAGACAATGACCCTCGGTGACGTCCAGCGCGGCGCCCGCATCTCGGTCGCCCACCTCTCTGAACTCGAGCGCGGCCGCACCGAGCCCTCGAGCGAAATCATCCGCACCCTCGCCGACTTCTACAACATCTCGCAGGCCGACATCTATCTCGAGGTCGGGGCGCGCATGTCCGCGAGCGACCAGCTCAACGGTCGTTTCGACACTCAAGACCTCACGACGCTCATTTACGGCGCTCCGATCGACATCGGATTCGACCAAGAGGTCTCGCTCGAGTCGATGCCCGACTTCAACAACGTCATGCCGTCTGCGCCGGATCACCTTCCGGACGAATTCGAGGTTGATGTCGACGTCGATTCCGACGCTCGGGCTTAGTCTCGGCTTGATTGCTCACTTTTAGGGCGGGTACGCTGGCGAAATGAAGCACTCCGAATTCACACTCGCGGTCTCGACCGAGTTCGGCGATCACTTCGGCCGCACCCTCGTGCGTGACGTGGTGCTGGACGAGTTCGGGGTCACCGCCGCCGATGCGCTGGCCCTCGGCATCGCCCCGCGCGACGTTTGGACCGCGCTGTGTCACACGATGGACGTCCCCGAGCACCGGATTCACGGTGCCGGCCGAGGCGGGCCCAAGAAATAGTCCGACCGCGGCCTTCTGCCGATCTGCCCCCGCCGCTCACCTATTCCTGCAGACAATTCGAGCCATCCCCTCGGTTTCTGCAGACACCCTCAGCCAACGCAGTTGTTGTTGCAGACATTTCTGCATTTATGGCGGCTAGCTCCCATTTTCGGCGATTTGTCTGCAGGAACAGTTGTACTAAACGGGCGAGCAGGATGGCCGGCTTGTGATCGCGCCGCCGGCGTCTTCCATGCAATACGTTTTTGGAACCCATTTCAACGATTCCCGACGTTCCCGGAAACCGAACGAGGGTTGCGCGTCGAGAGTTACCGCATCGCGGGGTTTGGTTTCCACGAACGCGGGAATCTGAGCAATCGGTTTCCAAAAACGTAAAGGGCCCAACTGGGGTGAGCAGGAAGGCCGGCTTTCGATCGCGCCACCCTGCTATTCCCAATGCTTCGCCCTGCCAACCCCACTACCTCGCCCCACCAGCCACCCGCGACACGCCGCGAATATGAGTATCGAACAAATGTTCGAACACGAGTAGAGTCTCCCCAAGAGAAATCAACAGATCGTTATCCACGAATAGCGTCGAGCCGGGCACACGTGTCCGACCTCACACCTACCGTGGAAATCAATCAGGACAGTTCCCGCCTTGTCCCGAAACTGCAGGCCCGGCTTCATCGGCCCGCAGGTGAAAGACAGCAGATAGGCAGCAACCCACTACACAAGGAGACACCGTGGCTACATCCACAGACCGCGATAAAGCGCTGGAAACAGCACTCGCACAGATTGACCGTCAATTCGGCAAGGGTGCAATCATGCGCCTGGGATCGGAAGAACGCGCGAAGGTTGCCGTTATTCCGACCGGTTCCATCGCCCTCGATGTCGCCCTCGGCGTCGGTGGGTTGCCCAGGGGCCGCATCGTCGAAATCTACGGCCCGGAATCGTCGGGTAAGACGACCCTCACACTTCACGCCATCGCCAACGTTCAAGCGGCCGGCGGAGTCGCCGCGTTCATCGACGCGGAACACGCCCTCGACCCCGAATACGCCAAGGCGCTCGGCGTCGACATCGACCAGCTTCTCGTCTCGCAGCCCGACACGGGTGAACAGGCCCTCGAAATCGCCGACATGCTCGTGCGTTCGGGTTCCATCGACCTCGTCGTCATCGACTCCGTTGCGGCACTCGTGCCTCGCGCGGAAATCGAAGGCGAGATGGGTGACACCCACGTCGGCCTGCAGGCGCGCCTCATGTCACAGGCTCTTCGCAAGTTGACCGGTGGGTTGAACTCGACCGGCACGACGATGATCTTCATCAACCAGCTCCGCGAAAAGATCGGTGTCTTCTTCGGAAGCCCAGAGACGACCGCCGGCGGGAAGGCGCTCAAGTTCTATGCGTCGGTTCGCCTCGACATCCGTCGCATCGAGACCCTCAAAGAAGGAGCCGACGCCGTCGGAAACCGCACGCGCGTCAAGGTCGTCAAGAACAAGATGGCGCCGCCCTTCAAGCAGGCGGAATTCGACATCCTGTTCGGCACGGGAATCTCGCGCGAGGGCAGCCTCCTCGACTTCGGTGTCGAGCACAACATCGTGCGCAAGTCCGGCGCCTGGTACACCTACGAGGGTGACCAGCTCGGTCAGGGCAAAGAAAACTCGCGCAAGTTCCTG
Source organism: Actinomycetota bacterium (assembly GCA_041192365.1). Lineage (GTDB taxonomy): Bacteria > Actinomycetota > Actinomycetes > Actinomycetales > Microbacteriaceae > MWH-TA3. Next base: position 7,871 of record JBEENB010000035.1, read on the forward strand.
CTCGCTCACCCCGAGATGGCAGACGAGATCGAGATGCGCATCCTCACGGCACTCGGCATCGGCGACGCGGTCGAAGAAGTGGCCGCCACCGGAACCGATGGCGCGCCCATCGACATCTCGACCAAAGCCGCACAGCGCAACGCCGACACTGACGGTGTTGACGCGATGCTCGCGGCCCTCGAGCCTGACGCTGAATAACCCATGACTGACATCGACCGTCCCGGGGAACGCCTGGCCACCGTCACGACGTTTCCCGGGGCGTTCGATCCCACCGACACCGAGGTTGACGACAACCCCGAATCGGCGGGTGAGCTCGCCAAGAGGGCCGAGAACATCTCGATGTACGCGCTCACTCGGCGCGCGGTATCAATCCGCGAGATGGAAAAGCTCTTGAAGTCCCGTGATCTGCCCGACGACGTCGTAGCGACCGAAATCACGCGGCTCGAGGGCGTCAACCTGCTCAACGACTACGACCTCGCAACGGACCTCGCCGAGCGCTTCCAGCGCCGCAAGGGGCTGGGGGCCAACTCTGTCAAGGCGGAACTGGGCAAGCGACTAATCGACCCCGCCGCCATCGATGCGGCGATTGCCGAATTGCCGGGTGACCAGCTCGAACTCGCGACCGAGGAGGCCCGCAAACGCCTCTCGCGATTGAAGGGTCTCGACAAGGAAACTCTCAACCGCCGCCTATATGCGTACCTCGCTAGACGCGGTTTCCGTGGCCCGGAAATCTCGAACGCAATCAAGGCGGCACTCGAGGAATCCGCCGACAACGTCACGGCGTTCTCTCGAGTGAGGTTTGAATAGATATTGGTTCCACATGGGCATCGTGGTAATCTTGTCAAAGTCGACAACGTCGATCAGTCGGTTGCGAGAGCTGCCGGCGCCCACTGCCTCAGGCAGCCGGACAGCCGCCATGAGCGGCTGTCCTTCTTTTTAGCCAGGAGGCAGTTTTCGTGGGGAATTCATGTCGCTGGTGTATCCGAACGGTTGTCGACAGCCAAATTGTTCGAAGCGAACACCAATTAGCCCATAAGGGCTGTAAAATCGAGGGTTATGACCACGACACTGGCACCCGCCCGCACCTATGAGGTGCGAACGATGGGGTGTCAGATGAACGTGCACGACTCGGAACGGCTTTCCGGCTCGCTCGAAGCGGCTGGTTACATCCCGGTTCTCGCCGGCACCGAGGCCGACGTCGTCGTTCTCAACACCTGTGCGGTGCGCGA
>JBEENB010000036.1:0-8801 GCA_041192365.1 Actinomycetota bacterium
CAACTTCATCTCGCCGACTTCGAATGTGAAAGTGAATGCTTTCCACTGGATAGCCGAACACCCTCGCGGCCGATGCACACGTCAAAAGGCCGTGGGCTTCAACCGCCCGGATTTCGGATGGCGAAATCGTTGGGAGTGAAACCCAACCCTTTCGCAGGCGCAATATCCGATGAGCGCGGATCTCGGTCCAAATCGTCCCGCGGTCAATTCCAAAGAGTTTGAGGTCGCGCATTCGCGCGACTCCATTATGTTTTTGCAATGCCGTCACTATGTCCATTGTCTTTTTGTAGCCGAGAGCACTTCCTGAGGTATCGGGGCTGGCTCGTGTTTGGGATGGAGCCTTTAGCGTCGTGGCTGGGTACATTCGCAGACTCTAAAACCGGCATAGCAACTTTATGGAAACCGTTTGGTCGAATCTCTAACTTCGTGGAAACCGAATGGCCCTCCGCCGCGGAAACTTAGCCAAAACCGCACTTGGTTTCCAAAAACTTGAGAAAGGGGTGATTCGGTTTCCAAAAACGTGGAGTGGGGTTCGCGGATGGGAGTTGCAGGGGTTACCGCGGACGGCAGGGGCTATGGCGGGCCGGCAAGGGCTACGGGGTGAGGAAGGCGAAGGTGTCGGGCGAGATGTCGCCGACGGCCGAGATGCTCATGGGCTCGGCGATGAGGGTGTGCGCGAGCGCGGTGACGGAATCTTTCGAGACGGCGGCGAGCAGGCGCTCGGCCTCGTCGAGGTCACGATATTCGCCGAGGAATTCCGATCGCGCCAAACGGTTCATGCGCGAATCGGTCGATTCGAGCGACAACGTCGACGAACCGAGGATCTGCCCGCGAGCCCGGTTCATCTCGGCGTCGGTTACCGAGGGCATCGATTCGAGTCCGTCGCGCATCAATCGCGCAACCTCCCCCACCGCGTGCGGCGCGCATCCGGCGGCGATGCCGACGGCACCGGCGTCGGAGTACATCACGGGGAACGCATCGACCGAGTAGGCAAGGCCGCGCTTCTCGCGAATCTCTTGGAACAACCGTGACGACGAGCCGCCGCCCAAAATCGACGTCAACACGTTGAGGTCGTTGCGACGCGGGTCACTCGCGACAACTCCAGGGATGCCCATCATGACGACCACTTGCTCGAGCGGTCGATTGGTCACGAGAACGTGGTGTCGATCCGCAATCGCAACCTCGACTTGGGAGCGTCGCGCTTCGGGCGATCCATCGTCGAGCGTCCAACCCACGAGCGACTCTAGAACCATGGCGACCAGGTCGTCATGCGCGACGTCGCCGGCGGCCGTCACAATCAAGTCGCGCGGTTGGTAACGATCGGCGTAGTGCTCGACGACCGAGTCGCGCTGAGCACCTTGAATATCGTCGACGGTTCCGCCGATGGGACGCGCCAGGGGCGAGTCCCCGAATACGGCGGTGAAGAACTGCTCGGCACACACATCGTCGGGATCGTCGGCCGCCATCGCCAATTCCTCGAGAATGACGGTGCGTTCCATCTCGAAGTCATCGGGACGCAACAGCGAGTTCGACACCTGATCCCCAAGAACGCGAACGGCCGCGGCCAAATCCTTCGACCGCACTCGTGCTAGGTAACACGTGTTCTCCTTTGCGGTCAGCGCGTTGTGAAAAGCGCCCATCGCGTCGAACGTTTCTGAAATCTCGAATGCGCCGCGCGTGGAGGTCCCCTTGAACAAGAGGTGCTCGAGGAAGTGAGTCGACCCGTGGTGACCGGCGTCCTCGTCACGCGAGCCTGCACCAATCCAGAATCCGATGGTCACCGACCGAGAGCCGGGCACGCGTTCGGTTAGAACGCGCAGGCCGCTCGAGTGGACCGTGCGGCGAACCTCACAGTCGCCGGTCGAAGTAAACGAGATGGAGGGTTCGGTGAGAGGAAGTTCGATGTGCGCCATGAGACTTTGAGCCTACACAGCGCCGCCCAATGAAAAACGGGGACGAGCCGAAGCCCGCCCCCGCCTTTACTGAACGACTACTTGTCGCGGAATTCAGCCTTCGCGAATTCCTTGTCGTCTTCTGCCGACTTGATACGTGCGATCGAGAAGATCATGAGACCGAAGAGGCACTTCGCGAGGATGTCCGCGATGGTGTATCCGACCTCACGTGCAACGAATGCCGACGCGTCGAACGTGTCAGCGCTCATGCCCAAGATGTACGTGATGGGGTAAACGCCCCACGTTGCAAGGAGGAGGAGACGAAGAAGAGAAATCTTCTTGCGAACCTCAGCCGACTGCTTCGCGAGGCTCTTGCCGAGTTCGACGAAGAGGACGAAGAGGATGTAGAGGAACGGAATGGTCGAGAGGACCAACCATACTTCTGAACCCCAACCGAAGAGATCAATCTTTGCGTCTCCCGGGTATCCGAGAAGGATCATGGCTGCTGCTGCAGGCACCAAGCGGTTCAACAGTGAACGCTGGACTGCGATAGCAAGACCCAGCACAGCAACTGCTTCTACGAGGAGAAGCGGCACCGTGAGGAGCCAGTCAACGTAACGGTAACCAACGTTGTACGCGTCGGAGTTGTTCTCTGCGGTTCCTGCAAACGCGTGGTTGAACGAGTCAAACATGCGGAAGTAGTGGTACGCAGCAATCGACGTAACGGTTGCCGAGACCATAACCGCCATGCGGTAACGGGCTGCAACGCGCTCACGCGCGATGAAAAGGAAAATCGAGGTGAACAGCATGCTCGCGATACCCAGCGAGAACATGTTGTAAACCAAATTGAATTGGGTGTTGTCTAACAGACCGGACAGCGTGTTCACACGAAGCCTTTCGGTTCAAAACGGGCTGAACACACGTGGCGTCCATCCCATCGAGGTGATCCTCTAACACGGGAACCATTCCCCGTGCATTCAGAATGCTACCCCAGCGCCTCGCATAATTGAACCCCAAAACGCCAACAAAAAACGGGGACGAGCCGAAGCCCGCCCCCGAATTTAGTGGAGTTTTTACTCGGCGTCGGCCTCCGCCGCGTCCGAGCCACCGTCTTCGCCCTCGACGACGGGAACAAGCGAGAGCTTGCCGCGGTCGTCAATCTTGGCGATTTCGACGAGGACTTTCTGTCCGACCGAGAGCACGTCTTCCGCGTTCTCGACACGCTTGCCACCCGAGAGCTTGCGCAGCTCGGAGATGTGCAGCAGTCCGTCTTTGCCGGGCATGAGCGACACGAACGCACCGAACGCCGCGATTTTGACGACGGTTCCGAGGAACTGCTCGCCAACTTCGGGGTTGATGGGGTTCGCGATCTGGTTGACGCGGTCACGCGCCGCCTCAGCCGACGGGCCGTCGTTCCGTCTTCTTCGATCGAAATCTGGGCACCGGTCTCGTCCTGGATGGAGTTGATCGTCTTGCCCTTCGGTCCGATGAGTTCACCGATCTTGTCGACGGGGATCTGGACCGAGATCACGCGAGGCGCGGTCGGTGCCATTTCATCGGGTCCGTCGATGGCCTCGTTCAGGACATCGAGGATTGCGAGTCGAGCGGCCTTGGCCTGAGTCAAGGCGCTGGTGAGGACCGATGCCGGGATTCCGTCGAGCTTGGTGTCGAGCTGAATCGCGGTGATGAAGTCCTTCGTTCCGGCGACCTTGAAGTCCATGTCGCCGAGGGCGTCTTCTGCACCAAGGATGTCGGTCAGTGCGGCGTAGCGGGTTTCACCGTCGACCTCGTCAGAAACGAGTCCCATGGCGATTCCGGCGACGGGCGCACGAAGCGGCACACCGGCGTTGAGAAGCGACAGCGTCGATGCACACACCGAACCCATCGAGGTGGAACCGTTTGACGAGAGCGCCTCGGACACCTGACGGATTGCGTAGGGGAATTCCTCGCGGCTCGGCAGAACCGGAACGAGTGCGCGCTCGGCAAGGAAGCCGTGCCCGATCTCGCGTCGCTTCGGCGAACCAACGCGACCGGTTTCACCAGTCGAGTAGGGCGGGAAGTTGTAGTGGTGCATGTAGCGCTTGCTCGTGATGGGGCTCAGCGAGTCGATCTGCTGTTCCATCTTGAGCATGTTGAGCGTGGTGATTCCCAGAATCTGGGTCTCTCCGCGCTGGAACAACGCCGAGCCGTGAACGCGAGGCAGAACCTGAACCTCGGCGTCGAGCGCACGAATGTCGCTCATGCCACGGCCGTCGATACGAATGCCATCTTTGAGGATGCGGCCGCGAACGACCTTCTTCGTCACCGACTTGTATGCGGCTGAGACCTGACCGAGCGCGTCGGCAGGCAGCTTGCCCGACTCGACGTGCGCCGCGATTTCGGCTTTGACCTTGTCTTTGAGCTGGTCGTCGGCCTTCTGGCGTTCGACCTTGTCGGCGATCTGGTACACGGTCTCGAGCTCCTTCAGCGCGATTCCCGAAACGGCGTTGAAAACGTCATCCGAATAATCAGAGAACACGGGGTAGTGCTGGATTTCCTTCGCCGACTGGTCGGCGAGCTTCTTCTGTGCACGAACGAGTTCCATGATGAACGGCTTCGAGGCTTCGAGTCCCTGCGAGACGATGTCTTCGTCAGGCTTGATGCCACCGGCCTGAATGAGGTTCCACGAGTCTTCTGTGGCTTCGGCCTCAACCATCATGATGGCGACGTCGTCCTTGCCATCCTTGCCCGTGACAACGCGACCGGCAACGACGATGTCGAAGACGGCGAGCGCTACCTGGTCGACGGTGGGGAATGCAACCCAGGTGCCGTCGATGAGAACCATACGAACACCGGCGATGGGACCCGAGAACGGGAGACCCGAGATCTGGGTCGACGCGCTGGCGGCGTTGATCGCGAGGGCGTCGTAGAACTCACCCGGTGCGATCGAGAGGACAGTGATGACGATTTGAACCTCGTTGCGAAGACCGTCGACGAACGACGGACGCAACGGGCGGTCGATGAGACGGCAGACGAGAATCGCTTCGGTCGAGGGGCGTCCTTCGCGTCGGAAGAACGAGCCGGGGATCTTGCCCGCGGCGTACGAACGCTCTTCGACGTCTACGGTCAGCGGGAAGAAGTCGAATCCTTCACGCGGTTGCTTGCTCGCGCTGGTCGCACTAAGAAGCATGGTTTCTTCGTCGAGATATGCGGCTACCGCACCCTGCGCCTGTTGCGCAAGACGGCCCGTCTCGAATCGGATGATGCGCTTGCCGTACTTACCGTTATCGATAACGGCCTCGGCAAACTTGATTTCGGGACCTTCCATTAGGTCTTTCTCCTCTTTATACATGTTTGTTCATACGCACTCACCCCGTGTGGGCGGGTGCGTTTCGTGCTGAGCGAATCGGCTTGCATTTCATGCGCGTGGATGTGACCCTTCGGATCGAATCCCGGCATTGTGCTGGCCACCAGTAGAAATTCACCGACAAATATTCGGTAAACCACCACCGAGGACCAACTTCTGGTCGCCGTGCTCTTTTAAAGGGTAACAGACAGACACGGTTTTGGGCGGAAATAGACGAAACCCCCGCGTGGAGGCGGGGGCTTCGAACTTAGGGGGTCGCGTTTAGCGACGGATGCCGAGGCGCTCGATGAGCGCACGGTAGCGGGCGATGTCGACGCCAGCGAGGTAACCGAGAAGGCGCTTGCGGCGACCAACGAGCAACAAAAGGCCACGACGCGAGTGGTGGTCGTGCTTGTGCGTCTGGAAGTGCTCGGTCAGGTCTTTGATTCGCTTCGTGAGAATCGCAATCTGAACTTCGGGCGAACCGGTGTCACCGTCGTGCGTTGCGTACTCTTTGATAACTTCGTTCTTAATAGCAAGATCAAGTGGCATGTGTTCAGTCCCTTCGGTTCGCTGCGCGGTGCCGCACCGGTTTGGTGTGGCTCTCTCTATCCGCGGCCGTTACACGGCAACCTCACAACCTTATCAGCGTTTCGCGGAACGTTCTAGCCGAGTAGCGGCTCGCCTCTCAGGTTTTTGCCATTCACGTCTTCACCCCTTACGTTTTTGGCATCAACATCTTCACCCCTTACGTTTTTGCCAACCAAATGGCTCAAATCACTCGTTGTTGGTAACCAAATGATGTTTCAACACGAAATGTGAAGCGTCACCGCGATTGGTTACCAGGAACGTGGAGAAACGCTGAAACCGTTTCCACAAACGTGGAGGGCGGGCGGGGTTTGACGAGACGTCGCCGACTAGCTGCCGGAATTACTGAGCTTTTCGGGCGACAGCGCCGCATCGACATCGTCGAATGACATGAGCCCGGCCTGCACGACGAGTTCGCGAATCGGGGTGCCGGTCGCGAGTGCCGTTTTGGCGAGTTTCGCCGCTTCCTCGTATCCGATGACGGGGATGAGTGCGGTGATGACACCGACGCTGCTCGCGACCATCGCCGCGAGACGATCGCGATTGGCGGTGATGCCGTCGATGCAGTTCACCCGCAGCGTGTGGAACGAGTTGGTCATCCACGCGAGCGACTGCAGAATGCTCGAGGCGATGACGGGTTCGAAGGCGTTGAGCTGCAGCTGGCCCGCTTCGACCGCGGCGGTGACGGTCGCGTCGGCACCGATGACGGTGAACGCGACCTGGTTGACGACCTCGGGGATGACGGGGTTGACCTTGCCGGGCATGATGCTCGAGCCGGCTTGGCGGGCGGGGAGGTTGATTTCGCCGAACCCGGCCTGCGGACCGGACGACAACAGCCGCAGGTCGTTACAGATTTTGGACAGTTTGACCGCCGCGCGCTTGAGCGTTCCCGACAGGGTCATGAAGATTCCCGTGTCGCTCGTCGCTTCGATGAGGTCGGGGGCCGTCACCATCGGAAGCCCGGTGAGTGCGGCGAGGTGTCGGCTCGCGGCTTCGGCATAGCGCGAATCAGCGGTGATGCCCGTGCCGATGGCCGTCGCACCGAGGTTGGTCTCGCAGAGCCACGGAATGATTTCGGAGAGGCGCTCGTGGTCTTCGGACAAGGTGGTTCCGAACGAGTTGAATTCCTGCCCGAGGGTCATCGGCACCGCGTCTTGCATCTGGGTGCGACCGATCTTGACGACGTCGTGGAATTCGGCGCCCTTGTTGCGGAATGCCTGAGTCAGTAATTCGTGTTCGACCAGGAGTCGCTGCAGCCCGAGCACCATCGCGAGCTTTACCGACGTCGGGTACGCGTCGTTCGTCGACTGCGACCGGTTGACGTCGTCGATGGGGTGGAAGTGCTGGTAATCGCCCTTGGTGTGACCGAGCTTTTCGAGCGCACGGTTGGCGATGATCTCGTTGGTCGACATGTTGGTCGACGTTCCGGCGCCACCCTGTAGAACTCCGAGAACGAATTCGTCGTGCAGTGCTCCGCTGTAGATCTCTTCGCAGACCTCGACGATGAGGTCGGCCTTGGCGGCATCAATCACGCCGATTTCCTTGTTGGCGAGGGCCGCGGCCTGCTTGACGCGCACGAGACCCCGGATGAAGTCAGGATAGTTCGACAGCGCGCGGCGCGTGATGGGGAAGTTGTGCAACGCACGTGCGGTGTGGATTCCCCAGTACGCCTCGGCCGGGATGTTCATCTCGCCGAGCGAGTCCGTTTCGGTTCGAGTGGGACCGCTATAAGTGCTTGCCGCCGAGGGGTTGAAGATGGGGTCGTCGCCGTCCGATAAACCGAACGATGGAGCCGGGCCAGTCGTGTGAACCATGACTTTCACACTACTCTCGCGAATTCGTTCGTGCCCGAAAAAATTGCGCGTGTTGACGCAGGTTTTTGTCGCGATGCGACTACGGTGTGAAATCGTCGTGCAAACCGACGCGTGACAGTTCAATCGACCCGTCTTTGAGTTTCCAGTAGTGCAAGCGGCGGGACTGCGCGGTGTGCGATTCGATGTAGGCGCGACGAGCGAGAGCGCCATCGTCGCGAACAACTTCGGGCTTGCTGTTTTCGTCACCTTCGCGAAGAGGGTGGTCTTCGGTGATGTGTTCCATCGCGTTTCGGCCCGTCACAATGTGAGCCGCGGTCTTGATGGCTTTGTCTTTGCCGTCGTCGGTGAGCGTTTGAAACGTCAGGATGAACGACGGCAATATGCGCCACGGCTGGCGATCGAGCGGGAAGGTTGCGCGGTCGTCGGGCGTGTAGTTCCCGATCCAAAAGGCACGAATTTCTTCGCGAATCCATTCCTCGACGGTGCCGTAGCGACTGCGCCGGTCGGCAACCGACAGCGACTCGGACGCTCCGCTGTGGTCTCGCTTGAGGGCGTCTTGCAATTCTTGACGAGCCCGCGACAACTGCCCTCGCAGGGATTCCGCCTGTTCGGCGAGGTCACCCTCGCGACGGGTCTTGGCCGACAGCGCCGCGGTGAGTCGGCGATTTTGGTCGACGAGCTTGCCCAGTTCAACCTTGTAGTTAGTGATCATGCGCTGAATCTGTTTCGCAGTGAATTCCCCGAGTGACTTGTCGCGCACGGACTTGTCGCTCGTTGAAGTTGAAGAACCAACGACGGTGATTTCGCCCGTGTCGGTTCCTATCGACCCGAGCGCACGTTCGAGGTCGTCGATGTCCAATTGCATGCGGTCAGACAGGACATCAAGGGCCTTCGTGAATTCTTCGGCCTCGCGACGTTCGCGTTCCCACAGTGCTTTGGTCGAATCAATGAGGTCCATCTTGGATTTCGTCAGCCAGGGTTCGCCCCCGTCGATGACGGGCGGGGCGGTCGCGATGGGCTCGTCGTCGTCGACATCGGTGTGCCGGAGCCGTAGTCGGCCACTCGGTCCACGAATCACGCGAACGCTAACGATGTCGCCCTTCAACCAGATGTGGTCGATGACGTCTTTCGGGTTGGTCGACACGTCGTCGCGTTTCATCTCGATCGACAATGACGGGTGAA
>JBEENB010000037.1:0-8766 GCA_041192365.1 Actinomycetota bacterium
GCGAACGATGGGGTGTCAGATGAACGTGCACGACTCGGAACGGCTTTCCGGCTCGCTCGAAGCGGCTGGTTACATCCCGGTTCTCGCCGGCACCGAGGCCGACGTCGTCGTTCTCAACACCTGTGCCGTGCGCGAAAACGCGGGAAACAAGCTCTACGGAACGCTCGGACACCTCGCGTCCATCAAGCGCGACCACGACGGGATGCAGATCGCGGTCGGTGGTTGCCTCGCCCAGAAAGACAAGCACGACATCGTCGCAAAAGCGCCCTGGGTCGACGTCGTTTTCGGCACTCACAACATGGGGTCATTGCCAGCGCTGCTCGAACGAGCACGCCACAACGACGAAGCCCAAATCGAAATCCTCGAATCGCTCGACGTCTTTCCATCGACCCTTCCGACCAAGCGCGAGTCGACCTATTCAGGCTGGGTCTCCATCTCTGTCGGCTGCAACAACACCTGCACGTTCTGCATCGTCCCCAGCCTTCGCGGAAAAGAGATGGACCGTCGCCCCGGCGATGTCCTCAGCGAGGTTCAGGCACTCGTCGATGACGGTGTGACCGAGGTCACTTTCCTCGGACAGAACGTCAACACATACGGCGTCGAGTTCGGTGACAAACTCGCGTTCGGCAAGCTCTTGCGTGCGGCTGGCGAGATTGAGGGCCTCGAGCGCATTCGCTTCACGAGCCCGCACCCCGCCGCGTTCACCGACGATGTCATCGACGCCATGGCCGAGACCCCCGCGGTCATGCCGAGCCTTCACATGCCGCTGCAGTCCGGCTCGGACGCCGTCCTTAAGGCGATGAAGCGGTCGTATCGCTCCGAGAAGTTCCTGGGCATCCTCGATCGCGTCCGCGCCAAGATCCCTAACGCGGCTATCACCACCGACATCATCGTCGGTTTCCCCGGCGAGACCGAAGAGGACTTCCAAGAGACACTTCGCGTCGTGCGTTTGGCGCGTTTCAGCGCGGCCTTCACGTTCCAGTATTCGATTCGCCCCGGCACACCCGCGGCGGACATGCCGAACCAGATTCCCAAGGACGTCGTCCAAGACCGTTACGTGCGGCTTGTCGCCCTGCAGAACCAGATCGCCCTCGAGGAAAACGAGGCGCAGATCGGCAAGGACGTCAACGTTCTCGTAGCCGCGGGGGAGGGCCGTAAAGACGCCGCGTCCCTGCGTATGACCGGCCGCACCGAAGACTTCCGGCTCGTTCACTTTGAGGTTCCGGAAGGTTCCGAGATTCCTCGTCCCGGTGACATCGCAACGGTAACCGTGACGCAGGCCGCGCCTTACCACCTGCTCGCGGACGTGACAGATGCGTCGCCACTGCGCATTCGCCGCACCCGTTCGGGTGACGCGTGGGAGCGCGCCGAAGCCGAATCGTGTGCCGTGGGCGACGAGCCGGGCTCGGGCAACGTTTCTCTCGGTCTCCCCGGCATTCGCACGAGCCTGCTGAGCTAGTCGTGGTCCTCGCCATCGTCGGCGCGACGGGAACCGGTAAGTCCGCCGTTGCTCTGGACATGGCCGAGACGCTCATTGCCAGCGGCCAACCCGTCGAAATCGTCAACGCCGACGCCTCGCAGTTGTATCGCGGGATGGACATCGGAACAGCGAAGGTCCCGGTGGCCGAGCGCCGCGGGATTCCACACCACTTGTTCGACGTGCTCGACGTCACCGAGGAGGCCTCGGTCGCCCAGTACCAAATCGATGCGCGTGCCGCGATCGACGACATCGAATCGCGCGGAGCCGTCCCCATCCTCGTCGGCGGGTCCGGGCTCTACGTGTGGTCGGTTTTGTATGACTTCGAATTCCCGGGGACCGACCCGGAAGTTCGGACGCGGCTCGAGGAGCGTCTCGCCATCGAGGGCAACCACGTTCTCGCAGCCGAACTCAAAGCCAAAGACCCCGACGCCTATGCCGCCATCGACCCGCGCAACGAGCGCCGGCTGCTGCGTGCCCTCGAGGTCATCGAGATCACCGGCAAACCGTTCGGATCTGGCCTAGGTGCGGAAGACCGCCCGTGGCGACCGTCGACTGTTATCGGGCTGCAGGTTCCGCGCGAGGAACTCATCGCCAGACTCGACGCGCGTGCCGCAGCCATGTTCGCGAACGGGCTTGTCGACGAGGTCCGCGGGCTCATCCCGCTCGGAATCGAACGGGGCGTCACGGCCTCGCGCGCAATCGGTTATGCGCAGGCGCTCGGTGTCATCCACGGAACGACGACCGTTGGCGAAGCCATCGACGAAACCGCGCTTTTCACCCGCAAGTTCGCCCGTCGACAGGTGGGGTGGTTTGGGCGTAACCCGAACATCACGTGGTTCGATGCGTCGGAAGCGGCCCTCGACGCGCTCAGCGCCCTCGACGCGCGGGAATAATGTCCTCGCCCCGCGCCATAATAAGAGTGCATCCCGATGCAACGCCGACCCCAAGGGTTGGCCGAGCAGGCAACCGAGCCTCACCGCCACGGTGCCCCAATGATGCGCCGCACGAACTCTCGTGCGGAAAAAGGGTGACACGTCACCCCTGAAAAGGGAGATACATCGATGGTTGATACAACCGATCCGTCGACCTGGGTTTACGACCCACGGTACGACGATGTTCAGAAATGGTACAAGGCGGACATGAAGCGACTCGACCCGCTTCTGGATGGACAGATTCCGGACAAGCCCGTTGGGCCCGTGGTGACGGGCTCGTTCGCCGCGTGGAAGCGCAGTATGCACACCCCGAACGTCGGGCTGATTGCGCATTGCCAGAAGTTCTTCGTGCACGATTCGGCAGAGGCTCGAGTCGATGACGACGGACAGATGCACGTCACCTGCACGTGTGGTCTCGTGGTGCCGATCGCCATGTCGAGTGGGAACGATTCGCCCAATCCGCGTCGCTATTGGTCTATCTTCTTTGCAGAGAACCGTCCGTCGGCGACGATGGCGAAACAACGGGTGTTCTTTGAGCACCCCGGACACCGCGACCCGCTCGAAAAGACGGTGCTGGGTGGTTTCTTGGTGCGCCTTCGTGAAACGGGTCCCAAACAAAAGCCATTTCTCGAACTTCGATGCCACACGTGCGGGTGGTTGACACCCGGCGAATCAATGTCCGGCAAGTGGACCGACTTCGAAAAGTATGCACACCGTTACCCGATCGACATGCACAACCTCCGCTGCCCGCAACCCGAGACCACCTTCTGGGATGGTGACATGTACCTGTGGGGTCACGGTCCGGCCACTGCGTTCAAACTTCGACGCGACGCGAAGGAACGTGAAGCAGAGGCGAATGCGCGTGACGACGAATCTCGCGGGGATGTCAGCCCCCAACCCGAATAGTCTGAACGAATGACGCGGGCGCTGAAGATCACGAGGGGTTATGCAACTGGCAACGCCTTCGTGATCTTCAGCGATCTCAACGGTGGGATTGATTTGACGGACGCCGAGTGCTCTCTTCTCGCCGATGCCACACGGGGGGAGGGTGCCGACGGCGTGATCCGTGCCGTTCGCAGTGAGCGCACCCCCGAAGGGCGCTTGCTCCTCGAGACCGACCCCGACGCCGAGTGGTTCATAGACCACCGCAACCCTGACGGTTCGAATGCCGAGTTGTGCGGGAACGCCCTACGTGTGTTCGTTGCATTTCTCATGGCCGAGGGTCTGGTCGACCTTACGCACGGCGACCGCATCGCAATCGGCACCCGCGACGGTGTGAAGGACATCCAAGTCGGTTCGAACGGAGTGTTTCGGGTCGACCTAGGGCGCTGGAAACTCGGAGACGCTACCAGCGCCCAGAATTTGGCGCCGGTCACGGTGAACGGATTGGCAGGCGCGAACGAGCCCCTCAACATTTCGGTGGGTCGCCCCCACGTCGTGACGTTTGTGGATGACGGGACGCTCGACCCGCTTGTGGACGATGGAATCGGCCGAATCCGAATGCGCGTCGATCAAGGGGCGGATCGAACGACACCGTCGTGGGCAACCGCCGCCGCCATCGCGGCCCTCGCCACTCGTCACCTCGTAGGGCCGGGCGCACCCAACAACTGGCGGGTCGACATGCCGGATGGCAGCCTTGGCGTGCAGATGTTCCCGACCGAGGACGGCGAACACGTATCCCTCAGTGGAACCGTCGAACTGGCCCTCAGCGGCGTGATTGAGGGCTAGGTCTTCAATCGCCGATAATTGCGAAATTTGAAATCCCTCACCTTCAAGCGACGACCCAATGTGAGCTAATCCGCGGTGAACACGTTTTGACTATCCATTGAGCCGTTCACTTTCAGCTCAATACCCACGATAGACATAAACGTCACTCGCGAGATAACCGCACCTGCAGCTAGTTGTGAAGTTGTGCCAACTTGCACGCGACGCGTCTTCCAGCAATAGTTGTAAAAGTTTGTCGGGCATGCGTCGTAGCGTTGGTTTTCATATCGAGGAACCTGCACCGTCTTACTGTCGTAATAGGTGACATCGTAATTGACCCCGATCTCACAGTTCGTCGAACGCACTACTGATTCTGCACTGAGAAGCACATCGACTGTATTGGTGTCGCATCCTGACGCTTTCGCACGGAAATTACCAGTGGACTTTGAGTAGTATTTCGCGGGAATAGAGCCCCGTGAGACTTCGCCCGACCTCTGAACATCCGCGGCATTGAAACATGGGCTCTCGCCCGCAACGGAAACCGCTTTACATTTTTCTAGTTCTGCATCCAGCGCGGCGTTGAGATCAGCGTCAGCACCGTCTGGCAATAGAACCGTCTCGCCCAGTGACACACTTTCGTTAGTGGAGCCGATAGAAACGCTAATTTCTGAAGGTGCGATCAACTTGTAACCGGTCGAAGTAAAAACGTACGTCCCGGGAATCGCGCTATATGTTCCGGGGACAGTTTCCACACCGTTTGTTTCCACAGTGATTCCGTCGACACCGGTCAAGTAGTTGCTGAGATTGATTGAAACTGCCGTCGGTTTGAAATTCACGGTCCATATTGCGTGATCAATAGAGTTCCATAGCAACTCCATTTTTGCCGTCGCTGGGTATGACGCCAGTAGGTCGGAGCCTCCAATTGTCCAGGTTATGTTCGCGTCGGCTTCGGTGTTTCCAACTTGCCAA
Organism: Actinomycetota bacterium; assembly: GCA_041192365.1. Lineage (GTDB taxonomy): Bacteria > Actinomycetota > Actinomycetes > Actinomycetales > Microbacteriaceae > MWH-TA3. The sequence goes on from JBEENB010000037.1 coordinate 5,086, forward strand.
TTGTCGGAGTACTTCGTAGACGCACTGAACGATGGTGCGTTTTCCGCAGGAATTTGGGCTGCTTTCAGAGCGGAATCCGCGAACCACGGGTTTATGGGCGTCTCTCCGCCGAGCAGATTTTTAGCCGCATCCAGATCATCGCCTTGAAGCAGTTGTGCGTATTCTCCGAGGTGGGAGGTCGGGGAGTCATTAGAACCCCACGTGCGCTCAACTGTGACGATCGTGAGGTCAATTGCGACTGTCGCAATGATTGCTGTCGTAACTGCGCGTCCAAAAATCACAGCACCTAGCGAATGAGATTCTTTGTCGTGCTTTGGTTGACCGAGTAATGAAAAAATTCTTGGGAAGGCCTGCGGCAACCAGGAACTGAGCCAACGCGAAGCCGAGTAACCGGCAAGCGAAATAACCCACCCTAAAAGGAGAACACTAATCAGGCTTGAGCCAATTGAGATAGTTCCCGATGAAATTGCGAGCGGTAAAATTGAGGCAGTCATCGCCGGATTTCCCTCCGGCAACGTGTATGTCCATGCGATGGACCATTGTGTGAAAAATTGCACGCCGACAATCAGCAAGGAAATCGACGCTATTGCACGCAGGAGGTCCGCGCTCGTCGCTCCAGTTTTTACCCAGCGCCGGGTCGCTACAACCCCAGCAATTGCCGAAATCACTACCACCAACGCAAGGATGGCGAAAAAAGCACCGGTATTGTTCGAATCGCCTGCAAGGCTGAAACTCGTAATCGGTGAAAGTGACACCAGGGGGGAGAGCAAATCGATGATTGATTGTGTTGCGCCGCCAAAGTCGAACCCGATACTGCCACCGAGTCCAGCAGCCAGAGACCAGATAGTCAGAGTTGGCAAATAGGCAAGAACGATTGCAAAGCCAATCCAAAACTGCGTTGAGCTGAGCGCGGCAAAGGGATTACTGGCAACGATTTCGGGTGCCGGCACAGCAAAGTCTGGTTCGATTGACGCGATGACGGACCAAATAATCGCAATTACTGATGAGACGGCGACGAAAAGTACGATGGTGTAACCCAACGCCGAACGGCCCCAAGCCCAATAACTCGCGCGCCCGGGATCCAACGCATTTCGCGACCTGATTTGACCAAGCCATGCTGGGATCGCGACAACACAAAACACCGAGACGATGTCCAAGAGGTCCATCGGCGCTACATTTACGGCAAATCCAAATACGAAAGTCCCAGAGGCGGCAAGTGAAACGAGAAAAAGCACCAGGGAAAATCCGGCCCCAAGACCCCACGCCGCGAATCGACCAACATTCGCGCCTTTCGACGCAGGAGTTGAAACGATTCTTCGCCCAAATCGGTATGCAATCATGACTAACACAAGCGTGACGAGCGTTGGCCTCGCTGAACCTTGCACATCGAGCATCATGCCGAGAGTCATGTCCGGTAAGTCGGCCAAATTGGTTGATACACCGGCACTCATCAGCGCTAAAAGAACAGCCAACTTGGTTCCGTATTCGGCGCTCACGAATTGCGAATACGCAGGGGAAGCCAAGAATGCAGGAATGGCAAATGCAGCCGTCAGAACAACTGCCCACACACCGCCGCGCACAAACGAACTTGTCATCAGCTTTGAAAACTGCGAGCCTGGCCATATCCGATCTGCGAGTAGTTCAAATCCTCGAGCGATTGCTGATCCCATTTCGGAAACTTTGCTAGCCATTTATGCGTCTCATTCCTTTGAATTTTGTTCAGATAAGGGAAGCCAAGCATCTATTTGACCTAAAGTCAATGATTGTGAAACGCAATCACCCAAAACCCCTTCGAGATTTCGGGTTTGGTGATGTCGGCGTCTGGCCAGCGTTCGCCCAGCCACTTCATGAGCGAATCGGCCCCTAGGTTCTTCGCGACGACCAGCCACGCCTCGCCACCGGGATTCAGCCTCGGTAACCACGTCTCGAGAATCACGTGCAGTTCCGCCTTGCCAACCCGAATCGGCGGGTTAGACCAGATGGTGTCGAATCGCAGGTCGGCGGGCACGTCCGCTGGCAGGACGGCACGAACCCGGCCCGCACCCACCCGAGCAGCATTCCGCACAGTCAACTCCAGCCCGCGCTTGTTCACATCCACACCCCACACGTCGGACTCGGGGGCACGTAGCGCCGCCGTCAGCGCGATCGGACCCCACCCACACCCGATGTCCAAGACTGTTCCGACTGGGTCGGGCACGGTCTCAAGCAGGATGCGAGTGCCCGTGTCGAGGTGTTCGGGGCTGAAGGTTCCGGCGGCGGTCTCGAGCGTGAACTCACGCGCGTCCAATTCGACCCGGATCTCGCGCGACGTCCACTCGCCGTCGCCCGGGTCGAAGTAATGGTTCATTACTTGTTGGTGCCGAGAACTTCTGACACGTCGATACCCGAGACGAGACAGGTCGAGACCAGTGCGCCGACGGCGGCGATCGAAGCCTGCATGCGCTCTTGGGTTGCTCCGGCGATGTCGTAATAGATGACCGAGTCGGCGTCGAGGCCCTTCGCCAGCGCCTCTTTCAGGTCCTTGCTCGTCGCAAGTTCAGCGGCCGTGTCATAGGCAACGAGCAATTCGTTTCGAGCTGTGTTGAACGCGGTGGCCACGTCTTCGGTCAGGCCCTCTGGGTCCTTCGCGACCTCGACGATAACGGCGACCGTCTGCAGCATCGCCTGTTGGGCCTCGGACCACACGGTGCAGGCCTCTTTGTCGCCGGGGTCGGCGGCCGTCGTGCATCCCGACAGGACGAGGGCGGAGGACAAGGCGATGGCGGTGACGATTCGGCGCATGCCCACAACGTTACCGCCGAGCAACCCGCCCGCCGCGATAAACTCGAAGCATGACTTCACCTCGTCGCGTTCTCGTCACCGGTGCCTCCAGCGGAATCGGAGCCGCAACCGCGCGCCTGCTCGCGTCCCGTGGTTTCGAGGTCGTCGCCGTTGCTCGTCGCCTCGACCGACTCGAGGCCCTCACGGCCCAACCCGGCATCACGGTCCACCAACTTGACGTCACTGATTTTGAGGCCATCAAAGCCCTCGCCGCCGAACTGGCACCGACCGGCATCGACGCCCTCGTGAACATTGCGGGCGGAGCAACCGACGCAGCTCTCGTCGAAAACGCCGACCCCGACTCGTGGCGCGCGATGTTCGAGGTCAACGTTCTTGGTGTCCAGCAGATGATCGCGCACTTCCTGCCTCTGCTGCGCGACGCGGCTCGCGCGCACGGCTCGGCGGACATCCTCACCGTCACGTCGACCGCCGGTCGCACGCCCTACGAATCGGGCGGCGGCTACAACGTCGCCAAGTATGGTGCGACGGCGTTGATGGGAGTCCTGCGCCTCGAACTGGCTGGTGAGCCGATTCGTGTCATCGAGATTGCGCCCGGCATGGTCAAGACCGAAGGGTTCGCACTGAACCGATTCGCGGGGGATACCGCGCGGGTCGAGGCGCTCTACAAAGACGTCGCGAACCCACTGTCGGCGGAGGACGTGGCCGAAGTTATTGTTGCCTCGCTCGAACTGCCCTCGCACATCAACCTCGACCAGGTCACGATGCGACCGGTGGCGCAGGCGGCGCAGCACAAGCTCGTCCGCGGAAAGCTCGAACCCAAATAGCCGATGCCTCGCATCGCCAAGGACAAGAACGGGCACCCGCCCAAGGTCTGCGCGGCGTGCGGGTTGCCGTTCGAGT
>JBEENB010000038.1:0-8507 GCA_041192365.1 Actinomycetota bacterium
AGCGGCCCAATGAGCCGCGACAAATAGGTCGCGGTCGCTTCGCCTTCGACGTTCGGGTCGGTGGCGAGGATGATTTCGGTGATTGATGTATCGCGAAGTCGTTCCAGCAGTGGTGAGATGCGCAATTGGTCGGGGCCAATTCCGTCGATGGGGCTGATTGCCCCGCCCAACACGTGGTACAGGCCCGTGAATTCGCGGGTGCGCTCTATTGCCACGACGTCTTTGGCTTCTTCCACAACGCAAATCTGGTCTCGCCGGCGGCGCGGATCACGGCAAATGGCACACTCGTCATCTTGAGACACATTCCCACAGGTGACACAAAACTTGACGCTAGCCCTCACTGTTCGAAGAAGCTCCGCGAGACGCGCCGGGTCGAACGATTCTGTTTGGATGATGTGGAACGCAATGCGCTGTGCCGATTTCGGTCCGATGCCCGGAAGTCGGCCGAATTCGTCAATCAGTTCTTGGAGGATTCCTTCGTACATCGTTACTCGTCGCCCTCACGCGGCGTCGTCTCGATGTCAAAAATTGCGGGGTTGTCGGCGGCCGATGCGGCGCGTGCGTGCGGTGTGGCCGCGTCGTCGATGTTGGCAACCAGCGTGGCGCCCAGCATCTCGCGAATAACGGATTCGCCGCGGCGTTCTGCCGATTCAGGTGGGGCCGATTCGGCCCCGCCGGATTTGGACGCGGCAGGCGCGGGTGCTGCTGCTTCGGGCACTTCAATGGGCTCCATCTTGGTTGTCGGCGCGTCATCGTCCGGGATTTCGGCAGGAGTTCCAGTCGCGGCGGCCGGCGTTTCGACCGTGATGGGCGTGACAGTTTTCGCCGGTGGTGTCGAACTCAAACCGGCCGTGACACCGAGACGCGGCACGAATCGGAGGCGCACTCCGAGTGCACCCTGAATCGCCTCGCGAAGATCCTCGAAGACGGCATTTCCGCTCGTCGGGTTCTCTTTGAAGCGATCAACCCACATTTGCTCAGAAAATTCGAGGGTGAGAACATCCCCCTCGAGAAGCGCGGGGCGAGCCGAGTTCACGACAACCCACGAGCCCTTCGACGACTCGAGGTCTTCACGAATTGCGGGCCACACCTCGAGGATTTCCGCCAGCGTGCCGGGCTGGACGGTTGACGCTACCAGCGGTGTGACCGTCGCGGGTGTCACGACGGGAGCAACAACCATAGCAACGGGCGGGTCAACCGCCGCGGAAGCCGCAATCACATCGGGTGCGGCAACCGCTGCTGCACGAGCCGCGGGAGCCGCTTTGCCGACCGGGACCGATTGAGAGGTGTTGCGGTCGGGAAGTTCGGTCAAGAGCCGGGCGACCATCAACTCGAGGTGAATTCGGGGAGGGGTTGTTCCCGTCATTCCCGACAGGGCCGCGTTGACGATGTCGGCCGCACGCGACAGTGCGGCAGCACCATACAGAGCAGCGAGCCCGTTCATGCGGGTGATTTCGTCCGCGGGGATTCCCCGCAGAACTGCCGCCGCTCCGTTGTCGGTCGCATCAATGATGATGAAATCGCGCAGACGTTCGAGGACGTCTTCGACGAAGCGCCGCGGATCATTCCCGGTCTGCACGACGCGATCGATTGCTGCAAAGGCGTGAGCTGCGTCACCACGTCCAATCGCGTCGAGGGTTTCGTCGAGAAGTTCGCTCGGTGTGTAGCCCAGCAAGTTGTTGGTGCGCTCGCGCGTGACAGTGCTGTCGTCCGAACCCGCGATGATCTGGTCGAGCAGCGAGAGGGTGTCGCGGACAGAGCCTCCGCCTGCGCGAATAACCAAGGGGAGAACGCCGTCTTCGATCGTGACTTTTTCCTGGACGCAGAGTTCCGTCACATAGTCGAGCATGACTGCGGGAGGAACGAGACGGAAGGGATAGTGGTGGGTGCGCGACCGAATCGTTCCGATGACCTTCTCGGGTTCCGTAGTAGCAAAGATGAACTTGACATGCTCGGGTGGCTCTTCGACGATTTTGAGGAGAGCGTTGAAGCCCTGCTGCGTGACCATGTGTGCTTCGTCGAGGATGAAAATCTTGTATCGGTCGCGAGCGGGTGCAAACCCTGCTCGTTCTCGAAGTTCGCGCGCATCGTCGACGCCATTGTGGCTCGCCGCATCGATCTCGACGACGTCGAGCGAACCCGAGCCGTCGCGGGACAACTCGAGACAACTGTCACACTTTCCACACGGCGTATCGGTCGGGCCTTCGGCGCAATTGAGGCAACGGGCGAGGATTCGGGCGGACGTCGTCTTGCCACAACCGCGCGGTCCAGAAAACAGGTAAGCGTGATTGACACGATTCTGACGAAGAGCGGCGCGCAACGGATCGGTCACCTGAGATTGCCCGATGAGTTCATCGAATGATTCGGGTCGGTACCGACGATAGAGAGCGACTGCCACCCTTTGAGATTACCCGCACGCACCGACTTTCACTGGTCGGCGCGAGCGCCGAGGTGTGAGTAAACGAGTCGAAAAGACCCCCCGCGCACCCGCCAGAGCCGGGTTACCCTTGCTTCGTTTCCGATCTGGGGGAGTTGGCCTGGGTGGCGCCACGCGAGGGGCTGGCACCAGTCTAGGTCTCGGGAGCGATACTGGAACAGTGATTATCGAACCGCGCATCGTGAAATTGACGACTAGAACCGAGGTGGACGTCCGACGGACGATTCCTCACGCAAAACTTCGGCGAATCGGTGCGTGGGTGTTCGTGGACCACTTCGGACCGACGGAACAGGTCGATGGAATGACGGTCGCAGCCCACCCGCACACGGGATTGCAAACCGTGACGTGGTTGTTGGACGGACTCATCGATCACCGCGACAGCATAGGGACCGCCCAGAATGTGACGCCCGGCTCGCTCAATCTCATGACCGCTGGCTCTGGTGTGTCGCACAGCGAGCGGAGCCTGCCTGGACCGACTTCGCTCCACGCCGTTCAACTGTGGATTGCTCTGCCCGAGGCGGTGCGCTCGATGCGGCCCACGTTCGAACACGTCGAAAGGGTCCCCACCGCGACATTCGGCGACCACGTTGCTCAGGTGTTTATCGGCGAATGGGGTTCGGCAACGTCGCCTGCGACCGTATTTAGCCCGCTCGTTGGGGCCGAGGTGTCCGTTGGAACACACGGTTCGATTCCGCTCAACCCTGCCTGGGAGTACGGTGTCCTGAACATCGGCGGTTCGATGTCGGCGAACGGTGACGATGTTCCACCGAGTGCACTGTGGTACTCATCGGTGGGCGCGAGCGAACTCGCTCTCTCTGGCGCTGGAACCGCGATTGTCATCGGCGGCGAACCGTTCCGCGAACCAATCCTGATGTGGTGGAACTTCATCGCACGAACTCACGAGGAAATCGAAGAAATGCGAATGGATTGGAACCTTCACACCTACCCATCGTTTGCCGATCGGGTTGGCGGCTGGATTCCCGCGCCCGAAATGCCGAACGTGACGTTGACGCCGCGTTAGAGCCCAGCCGTTTAGGAAAAGAGCTTCCGAAGTGAAGTCATGACTTCGGCCAACGCCTCAGTCACGTCGCCGTCCGGACCGGCCGCTTTGAGATGTTTGGTGATCTCGGTCCAAACCTGGGCAGCAAGTGCGCCGACGAATCCAGCGAGTGCCGCGCCGCCAGGTTGACCCTCGAGGCGTCGCGCCACCGCTTGCTCCATTTCGCGCGCCCAATGGTCGCGGGCGCGTTCCAGGCGGGCGCTACCAAACTCATCATGGGTGTCGACAATGTCGAGTCCACCGTGCCGGGGGGATTCTCTGACGACCGCACCATCGCCATTTTCCGCGTAGTTCCCACGGGAGGCCCCAATGACGTGTCCACGCAAGACGTGGTTCATGACATTCGCGGTCTTGACGAACAGTTCCGCACAACACTCGATTCGTCGGTCAATGTGACCGGGATGGCACCGATCAACATCGATGTCTCCGAAAAACTGAGTCTGGCTTTGCCAATTTATCTTGGCACCGTGATTGGGCTCTCGCTGCTCATCATGATGCTCGTGTTCCGTTCGATCTGGCTGCCTCTCATCGCTAGTGCCGGCTTCCTGTTCACCGTTTTCGCAACTCTCGGAGCGGTGACCGCGGTATTCCAGTGGGGATGGCTCGGTTGGCTTTTTGACATTCACGACCCAGCACCGATTCTCAGTTTCCTTCCAACGATGCTCATCGGAATCCTTTTTGGTCTCGCGATGGACTATCAATTGTTCCTCGCCTCCGGAATGCGTGAGGCGTTTATCCACGGTAAGTCAGCAACGGACTCCATTAATTACGGGCTGCGACTCAGTCGCAGTGTCGTGACGGCCGCCGCGATCATCATGATCTCGGTGTTTGGTGGCTTCGTGTTTAGCCACACGACCATGATTCGACCGGTCGGTTTCGGACTCGCCGTCGGCGTGCTCGTCGACGCATTCCTCGTGCGGCTCGTTCTCGTACCCGCCGCGCTGAAGTTGCTCGGTCCAGCCGCGTGGTGGTTACCCACATGGCTCGACCGCATCCTGCCCGATGTCGATGTCGAAGGCGCGAAACTAGAACGATCTGTCGCTCACCACTAAACGAGGTGCGTCGTCGACTCAGGCTCGCTCGATCGCGCGCAGGATAATCTCGGAAACTTTTTTCTCGACCGCAGCCGACCAGCCGAGCACAGCAAAGGACGTTGGCCACATGTCGCCGTCATCCAATTGGGCGGAGTCTTGGAATCCGAGCGTCGAATATCGGGACTTGAACTTCGCGGCATCCTGGAAGAACAGCACCACTTTTCCGTCAAGGAAATAAGCCTGCATTCCATACCAGGTCTTGACTTCCAGTCCCGGTGCGACTGTCGTCACGAGACGGTGGACGCTTTCTGCGATTTTCCGATCCGCCGGCGCCATCGCTGAGATCTTTTCGAGTACCGCAGTAAGCCCGTCTACTTTCTTGCCCTTCACCTCGGCAGCGCGATCTTTCATCGCTGCTCGTTCTGCTGCCGTCCATTTTTCGGCCATGTGTCACCCCTTTTCCATCAGCATGGCGTACAGGGCATCGGTCCGCAATAATCGCCCTGTCGCGTTGTAGTGCCCCCCGGTGGTACACACAAGCGATGGATCGTCGTAGTTGGTCTCGAGAACGGTTGAAATCTGAATTCCCGCTGTTTCGGGATGTGCGCCAATCCAGGCATCAATCCTGGCCTGCAAACGCTCAAGGTAATCCGCGTTGGCTGCTGGGTCCGCACGCTCGACCGTGTATCGCGATGGAATAGTAATCACCACGGTGGCATTAGGGAACCTCGATTGAATCAGGGGCAACCACGATTCCAGTAGCGAGTCGATCTCGCGATCGGTCGCCCATTCAGTTTTTACCGCGCGCAGATTCGGTTTGCACAAATCTGTTGCATCGTGGACTAAATCCCCGTGGCTGGAAATGAAGATTGGAAAAACTTTTGCCGGTGGTCCGCTAACGAAGTCCCACAAGGACTGAGAAGGAAGCCAAAAGGGTGAATCTTTCATCCCATCGAAGCCCAACTCTGTGTCTGTCTCTGATTCTTTGGAACGGTCGCGCCTTCCAACATGCCAGTGACGCGCACTCGAAATTATCACCGTCGAAATCTTGTCCACATCGACCGAATTGACGAATTCGTCGACAAAAGCCGTCATGTTTTCCTGAGTGAAACCCTCTCGAGGCAGCGCAGCGTTGAACCAGGTTTCACCCGAAAGTTCCGACAACCGTTCGGCGGAAAGGCTGTACACCGCGTTGGAACCGCCGACAATCACGCCTTCGACCGCACCAATGTCCTGCATGCGGGTCGCTTTTTGGTCGTGTATCGACCCCGAGAACATCGTCGCGGACGCGAGAAATCCGCTCACGGCAACCCACGCGATGTAACCCGCCACGAATAGGGCGACGAGCCAGACGTACTTATCTTTGACCATACGCAGCAATGACGTCTCCGATCCGGCCAGAGGCGAACATGATGATTCCCGCCATGAGGACAACCTGGGTTACGCGCACCCGAAGGAATTTGTAGTTGCGCCCGATGAGGAGCGGTGCCCTGCGACATGCAAATTCAATAACAACGAGGGCAACGGACATCGCAAGTGCAATCAGTGTCTCGGTCGGCCACTCGAGCACGGTTCGGGCCGCGACCGTCGCTTCCGCGAGGGTCGGAACGTGATTCACGATCGTGACCAAGCTGTCAAAACTGGGAGTACCAAAGATCATGCGGGCGATGACCACTGTCGGAGGGAAGATGACGAACGCCCAGATGGCGTGCTTGCGCTTGAGAAGAGCAATCGACGCGACGAAAACCGCACCGTGCAGGAACCCCCAAATCGCGAAGTTGACCGTCATCCCGTGCCAGGACGCGGATGCGAGGTACGTCACCATGACTGCGGCGTATGTTCCCCACTGTGCGCGGACCGGTTTGTAGAAGAGTTCCTTCAAGAGAGAACTGAGCGACAGGTGCCAGCCTTTCCAGAAGTCGAGAATGTTTGCTGCCGAAAAGGGTTGTTTGAAGTTGAGGGGCACGCGCATTCCGATTATTCCCGCTACCGCATAAACAATGAGTGAAAGCCCGGCGAAGTTGACATAAATGAACAACTCAAAGACGAATCCGAAGGCCAGGCCCGACAGAAGGTTCAGTTGGTCTTTGATGGCGAGAGCCGGGGCCAATCCAAGTCCGAGGACAATGAAAAAGAAGACGCCGATTACAAAGAATGGGAAAAAGTGATTGAGTCGGCCTCGAAGGGACCAGTGCCGCATTGACGCAACCGAGATCGCCAATGGTCCTGTCGCCAACATCAGCGGGTTGGCGATGGCGAATGTTTGCGCGAACGACGCCGAGCGACCTTCCATGAGAACCAGATATGCCAGCGAAGCCGAGTAGAAGGAATACCCGTAGAGGAACGGATTAGGAGACGACACGGCGAGGCCGTTCATCACACTCATGAAACCCGTTGCCGTCAACGCAGCGACGGAAAAGAAAATCAGATAGGCGAAGGCGCGTATTGCGAGAGGCGGCAAAAGCCCCGACCGAACCAGCCCGATGACCAGAACACTCGCGAGCGCCGGCATCGCGACGTGAACAACGTCAATCCACAGCGTCGACGTGCTCTGATTCGACAACGCCGTCACCGCTGCCATGGCAAATCCAGCAAAAACAACAAGAGCAAACTGGGTCGCAAAACCGAAACGAGGCACGGCGCGATCCACGATCAACTTAGCCAAGAGCATCTATCTCGGCGATGAGGGCTTCGACCTTGGCACGAATTTCGTCGCGAATTGGTCGCACCCCATCGACACCCTGCCCGGCTGGATCATCGAGCGGCCAATCGAGGTAGGTCTTACCGGGGAAGAAGGGGCAAGTGTCGCCGCACCCCATCGTGATGACGTAATCGGAGTCTTTGACTGCCTCAGTCGTTAAGACCTTGGGTGCGTTGTTTGCGATGTCGATTCCTTCTTCGGCCATCGCCGCAATTGCCGAGGGATTAATCTCGTTCTTCGGCTCTGTCCCAGCGGACAACACCGTGACCCGGTCTCCTGCGAGCGCCTGCAAATAACCCGCAGCCATTTGCGAACGACCCGCATTGTGAACACAGACGAACAGCACAGTGGTTTTCATTAGGTTAAAGACCTTTCGAGTTGCGAAAATGGGCAACGAGCGCATTCGCGTGGCCGTGACCGATGCCATGTTCCGCTTTGAGCCAATCGACCTGTTCCATGTGCTTTTTGTCAAGTTTGCCCTCAAGCAGTTCAAACCAATGGGTAACCGGTTTCCCATAAGTTTTTTCAATCGACGGGAAATACGAGGCGGGTCCCTGCACTTCGTCGGTCACGAGCCAAATATATCCGAGTCGGTTCGAACGTGTGCATAGGCTTGAATGAATTACCCGTGAAAGGCACATCATGACAGGTCCCCGTGACGCCGGTTTTTCGCCTCGACACCTCTTTCGATTCTTCGCATTCAGCGAAGCGGTGACGTGGACACTTTTGCTTGGCGGGCTCGCGCTTCGAGCTGTGTTCGGCGCACCTCCAATCCTGCTCACCGTCGTCGGCGGAATCCACGGCGCAGTGTTTCTTGGTTACGGCGTGGTGGCCGCGCTGGTCGCTGTGAACAACCGCTGGGGCATCGGGCGAACGGTGCTGGGCATCGCGCTCGCTGTTGTTCCCTACGCCACGATTCCGTTCGAAATTCGAGCCGAAAAGGCCGGCCGACTCGCTGGCGCTTGGCGTCGCACGGCAACGAGCGACCCGCGTGACGCGCACTGGTTCGATCGGCTGTATCGATGGTTCCTCCGTCGCCCGGTGCTTTTCGCACTCGTGTTGCTCGCGGCAATTGTTGCAATCTTCGCGACGCTCATCAGCATCGGGCCTCCCGGCGGGTGGCCGGCAGACGAGGTCTAAGCGATGCCGCCGACGACGGCGAAGTCGCCGATGACAAGGTCACCCGTTCGCGCCAGCGCGATGACGACCGAACCGTAGCCACCCCGCCATTCGCTGTGAAGACGAGTGTGCTCGTTCTCGGGAACGGCGGTGTCG
>JBEENB010000039.1:0-8351 GCA_041192365.1 Actinomycetota bacterium
ATGGAACAGTCCCTGGCCCGTGGGGTCGCCGTGAGGGCTTTCGCCGCGCCCGATGCGGAAGTAATAGATTTCTTCGTTTGTCGTTGGGCAGTCGCCGATTCCGTCGTGTCGATGAGGAGGCCACGATGAAAGGTTGCCTCCAGGAGTGATCACCTCACACACGTTGATTCTGTGCGCGGCCGTGAACGATGACGGCGTCGCTATGTTGGTCACCTGGCGCGTTGCCTGACCCGACCCGCGAACTTCGACGGGTACGTCGACGGCGGGAACATGCTGCACGGGGAAAGCCTCGCTAGCGCGCGCGGTGCACAGTGCAATCTCGCCGGAATCTCCCGTCACGGTGAGGGTTGATCCAACCGGAATGTAAATCCAGTCCGAGACCGCCGCGAAAACTCCCTGTCGACCGGCCAAGGTGAACTCGGCGCCATCGACGGTGACCGCGACGTTCTCTGCCGATAGCGGAACGAGAACTCCCTCCTCGCCGTCGAGAACAACCGAGACGGTGTTGCCGGTGCTCAACGTGTAGACGTGAAGCCCGCTGTACGCCCAGCCAGCATTTTCCGGTGTGACGAGCACGTCGGCAACGCCGTTCGCGAGCGTTCCTGCGGGGAAAAACCAGGTCATGACGTGCCTTTCGGGTGGGGTGATGACGCAGGCCGAACAACCGCGGCGGCGCGAGCCACCGCTCCTTCGGGATCGCCGTCGTTGGGGTACAGGAGCGTGCGACCGGCGACAACTCCGCGCACGTTGGGCTCGTTCATGGCGTTCTCCCAGAGAGCGAAGGTCTCGTCGGAATCACCGACGGGCTCGCCGCCGAGCATCAAGATAGGCAGCGTCGTTGCCGCAGCCACCTCGGCCATGCGGGCGGTCGCCGGAATCTTCAGCCACGTGTACGCCGAGGACGACCCGAGCCCCGACGCGATAGCCACGACGGTGGTGAGCGCCTCGTCGGAGGTGTCGAGGATTGCCTTCCCTGTGAGGTCTTTGAGGTACGGAAGTGGTTCAATCATCGCCATCAGTTTTCGGTCGGCTAGTTCGGTGGTTAGACGCGCGACGGTCTCGATTGTTCGAGCGACGCCGGGGTCGGAATAGTCGATTCGAATGAGCGTCTTGCCGCCGTCCAACCCCATCGACTCGATGTGGTTTGTGTCGTACGCGGTGAGGCGGTCGTCCAACTCCCAGGTCGCGCCGATGATGCCACCGCGGTTCATTGTGCCGATCGCCAATTTGTCGTCGAGCGCACCGAGCCAGGCAAGTTCCTCGAGAATGTCGGCGCTCGCGAGCACGCCGTCCACCTCGGACAGCGCGAGACAGCGAACGAGTCGATCGAGCAGGGTGCATCGGTCGGCCATCGCCACCGGGTTAGATCCGAGCGAAATCTTGCCGCGCGCGGTGTGGTCCGCTGCGATGATGATGAGTCGCCCGTCGGGCCCGGCAATTGGGCGTCGTCGGCGAGAAAGAAGCGCGTCAGTGAAGGATGCCGGCCGGAAAACGCGCGCGTCAATGAGCTCGCGATAGCGGGTGCGGTCGAGACTCATGCTGCTTCTCCCATCATTGTTGCAAGTTCGTCGACGGTTGGCATCGCGTCGGCGCAGGTTAAACGAGTCGAAACCAGCGCGCCCGCGGCGCTCGCGAAACGGCCGATTCGGTCGAGACCCCATTCGTGCAGAAGCCCGTAGCAGAGCGAACCGCCGAATGCGTCACCCGCTCCGAGCCCGCACACCACGTTGATGGGCATAGCGGGGATACTGACGCGTTCGGTCGCGGTTGCGAGCAAAACGCCATCGGCACCCAATTTGATGATGGCGAGACGCACTCCGGCCGCGAGAAGCGCGTCGGCCGCCGCATCGGGTTCGTCCGTCCCAACGGCAATGGCACATTCTTCGCGATTGCCGACAACGACGGTTGCCAGCGTAATTGCACGTTCGGCCATCGTCAGAGCATCCGCGGGGCTCGCCCACAGTGACGGTCGGTAGTCGAGGTCGAGGATGGTGTGATCGTCGCGCGACCGCAGCGACATCCATTCAAGGCACGTGCCTGCCGTCGAACCCTGAGCGAGTGACGCCTGGCTGATCCAGAGGACCTTCGCGTGCCGCACCACATCGGCGGGCACATCGGCGGTCGTGATTGTGGTGTCCGGCGCTGCTGGGCCGCGATAGAAAATAACTGTCGGGCTCTCTGGGGGCGTCAGTGCGGCGAACGCAAGCGGCGTTTGAGCAGCTTTCACTGTGCCCACGAAATCGGTGGCGACACCCCATCCCGTAAGTCGGCCCTTGACGTATTCGCCGAACGCATCGTCGCCGACCTTCGTCGCCAGTGCGACTCGCAGCCCGAGTTGCGCGGCGGCTACCGCCACGTTCGTCGGGCTACCGCCCACGGATTTCTGGAAGTTCTGTTGACCGTCGAACCCGATGTTCGGTTCCATGGAATACAGGTCGACGCTGATGCGGCCGACGCTGAGGACATCCACGGTTTCCATCTGGTTATCCGAGTGCGGGTGCGACGACGTCGGTCAGATACTTAAGTGAGGCCGAGACCTGCGTGACAGGTCCTTCGCCTTCGGCGGGAAACCCACCGGTGATTGCGGTGTCTTGTTCGATGACATACCATCCGCGGTAACCGCCGGCCTCGAGTGTTTGAACGACACCAAGGATGTCGACGTCACCGGACCCGAGGTTCGTAAACACCCCGGCCTGGGTCGCAGCCATGAGCGAGACCTCACGTCGGAGAACGGCCGCGGTCATGTCGAGGCGGATGTCCTTGAGATGGACGTGCCCGACGCGGTCGAATGCCGTCTTGGCAAATTCGACCGGGTCCTGGCCTCCGAACGCCATGTGCCCCGTGTCGAGGCAGAAACTCACATCGCAGCTGTCGAGCACACGGGAAATATCGTCTTTGGTCTCGACGAGCGTCTGAACGTGGGGGTGAAGTACCTGCTGGATCCCGTGCTCACCGCAGATGTCATCGATCACTCCGAGCATCTCGGTCATGTGGCGTTTTTCCTCGGTCGTCAAGGCACGTGGGTATGCCCAGTCCCAGTCCTGAACGGTTGAGGACACCATCTTTGTCGCGCCCGCTTGCTGGAACAATTTCGCTGTCGCGGTTGCGCTTGCAATCGTCGCGTCTCGTTGGGTCGGGTCGTGAACCACCACTGGAGTGAAGCCCCCGAGCAGCGCCATTCCGTAGTGATTGAGTTCTGCGGTCAGTTCGGCCGGATCGTCGGGAAGAAAGCCCGCCGCGCCGAGTTCGGTCGCGGTGAATCCCAACCCAGACATTTCGCCCAAGACGCGGCTTTTCGGGAGCATGGCTCCCCAGTCTGGAACTTCGCAGATACCCCACGAGATGGGGGCGGACGCGACGCGTGAGAGAAAATCGGACACGGAAACCCTTTCATTGGAACGTTCCAACAAGTATGGCAGACTAAAAGTCCGCACCGCAATACATCGACCACAAACCGAGGGGGTTTGCCGTGAAAGTTCTCGTCGTTGGAGCCGGCCGCATGGGATCGATTCGCATCGAAGACCTCGTGGCGGACCCCCGAGTCAGCGAAGTCGCCATAACCAATCGGAGCGACGAGCGAGCCCAGGCCGTTGCGGCCGAGTTCGGCGCCACCGTCGTGCCGTGGGAGTCGATCGCCGAGACCGATGCAGACGCGGCGGTCGTCGCCGTTGGCACTGACGCCCACGAGCTCGTTCTGGATGCCGTTCTCCCCCACGGAAGACCGGTGTTGTGTGAAAAACCCATCGCACTGACTCTCGCCGGAACCCAAGCGGTGATCGACACCGCGGACACCCACGGCTCGTCGCTTCAGATCGGATTCCAACGCCGATTCGACGACGCGATTCGCTCTGTTCACGACACCATCGAATCGGGTCGCATCGGCACGATGTATTCCCTCACGATGACGGCACACGATCACACACCAAGTGCTCGTGAGTTCATCGCCGGTAGTGGTGGGATTTTCCGCGACATGCTCGTGCACGATTTCGATCTCGTTCGGTGGTTGACGGGAAGCGAAGTCGAGACAGTGTTTGCGACGAAGGGAGTCCTCGCCCACCAGGATTACGCCGATTTCGACGACGCCGACGTGTGTTCCGTCATCGCCGTCACGACCGGCGGAGTACAGGTGGTCATAACAGGTACGCGTCACGGCGCCCTCGGTCAAGACGTTCGACTCGAGGCATTCGGTTCCAACGACTCGGTGTCCGCCGGACTCAACCCTCGTACTCCGTTGCGAACCGCCGAGGGCGACCTCGCCCTCAACACCGACCCGTATCGCGGATTCGTCGATCGTTTCCGCGAGGCGTTCCGAAACGAAACGCAATCCTTCGTCTCGTTCGCCGCGGGCGAGATCGCGAACCCGTGCCCGCCCGATTCAGCCGTCGAGAGCCTTCGCATCGCCATCGCCTGCGAGCAATCGGTTGCCACCGGTGCCGCGGTCCGGGTTGCCGACGTCGCCTAAACTGATGCCGAGTTCACGCCCCACTATTAACGACGTCGCTACTCGAGCGGGCGTGTCAAAGTCACTTGTGTCACTTGCCCTTACCGGCTCGACCAAGGTCAGTGACGTGAGTCGACAACGAATCGTCGATGCCGCAGCCGAATTGGGTTATCGCCGAAACGCTGCGGCCAGAAGTCTCGCGGTTCGTCGAAGCCATACCATCGGGGTGCTCATTCTCGATCTGCACAACCCCGTGTTCGCCGAGATTCTCGACGGCGTTCAAATTGAAGTTCGCAAACACGGGTACAGCACGATGTTGATTTCGGGAGGGACCGACCCCGAACTCGAGCAAGTGGAAATCGACACGCTCTTGCAGTTCCAGGTGGAGGGGCTCATTCTCATCGCGCACCGGTTGCCCGCACATGTCCTCACGGCTTTTGCCGCTGAAGTGCCAACGGTCGTCGTAACTCGTGACGACATCGCCGTTCCTAACATGGACTCTGTTTCCAATGACGATGTTGCCGGGGCGCGAATGGCGGTTGATCACCTCGTCGAATTGGGGCACTCTCGAATCGTTCATCTCAGCGGCGGTGACAATCCCGTCTCGCACGCACGGGCAGAGGGATATCGTCTTGCGATGACGCAGCACGGTTTGGTGGACCACATTCGTGTCGTGCCCGGAGGGCTGACGGACGCAAAGGGGTACGCGGCGGCTCGCGATGCGCTGTCGTCGGTGCCCACGGCACTTTTTGTCGCGAACGACGTGGCAGCAATCGGTGCCATCGCCGCAGTGGAGAACGCGAACTTGCGAATCCCAGAGGACATTTCGGTCATCGGATACGACGGAATCAGGATCGGAGGCATGCGCCGCCTCAACCTCACGACAATCGCGCAACCGCTCGCGGATCTCGGTCGGCTGGCGGCACAGCACATGCTCCATCGAATCAACGACCGCACGGCACCCGCAAACCGGCAACATGTGTCGGCGACGCTGGTGGTTCGCGGAACCACCGGTCCCGTTACAACTGAGGTTTAGACGCGGCCGCCCAATCTCGGAACCACTGAAGGCATTCGGGGTTCGCGAGCGAGGAGGTGTCGCGCTCTGGACGTCCCGTCACGATGTCGGCGACCGCGAGTTCGGTCATCTTGCCGCTTCGGGTTCGGGGCAGTTCAGGAACCTCGGAAATGATGGCCGGGACATGTCTCGGGCTCGCCTGGGTTCGAAGCGTGGTTCGAATGAGCCCCTCTGTGTCGTTGGTGAGGGGTTGGTCGAGGACGACGAACAGCACAACGCGCGCGTCATCGCCATCGGGCTGTTCGATTGCCATCGCCTCTAACACCCCGGGTATGGACAAGACGACGCGGTAGATTTCCGCTGTCCCGATTCGAACTCCTTTGACGTTGAGGGTCGCGTCCAATCGGCCCAGAATCTCGAATCCGCCCGACGGGGTTCGTCGCGCATAATCGCCGTGAGCCCACAATCCGGGGAACCGATTGAAGTACGCGCTGTGACGACGTGAACCGTCATCGTCCCTCCAAAACGTCAGCGGAACGGTCGGGAAAGGCGTCCGACACACCAGTTCACCTTCTTCGGACACATCGGCCTCGGTCCCGTCCGACCGCAGAACTGTGACATCGAGTCCCAGTGCGGGGCCTTGAATTTCACCGCGGACAACTGGCTCCGTGTCGACTCCAAGGACAAGACACCCGCACAGGTCCGTACCCCCCGCGATGGATGCGACCGTGATGTCGGGAGACACGGCATCGGCCACCCAGTCATAGCCAGAAGCCGCAAGCGGTGAACCGGTGGACGCGATTGTTCGAAGCGCGGATAGCGTGAAATTGCGGCGAGGCTCGATTTCGGCGCGACGCCACGAATCTATCAGCGCGGCAGAAACTCCGAGGAACGTCAAGCGTTCCTCGTGCGCAATAGCCCACAATCGCGAAATGTCAGGGTAACCCGGGCTACCGTCGCACAGCACGATTGTTGCCCTGCGCCCGAGCCCGCAGAGCAGCCAGTTCCACATCATCCACCCGCACGTGGTTGCGTACAACATGGTGTCGCCTGGGCGCACATCGAGGTGGTAGCCCTGCTCGCTCAAAACCTTGAGCAACACGCCCGCTGCCGAATGGACAATGCACTTGGGGCGTCCCGTCGTCCCGCTCGAAAACAAAATAAAACCCGGGTGGTTGAACGGAAGCGGGGTGGGTAGCAACTCGCCACCGTGGTGTGGGGAAAGCCACTCGTCCCAGGTCGTGTGCGCGTCACTCGTGCCAATGACAACAACGGTCGAGAGCGTCGGCAACTCACGGACGACCTGCGTGATCGATTCGGCGAGATGGACTTCTTTGCCGCCGTAACGATATGACGCTGCCGTCAGAAGGACGGTCGGTTCGATTTGGCCAAATCGATCAACAAGAGCGGCGGGACCAAAATCCGTTGATGCCGTGCTGACGACGGCGCCGATGGACAGGGCTCCGAGAGCGAAAATCACGGTTTCGACGACATTCGGTGTCCACGCGACGACGCGGTCGCCGACCTGAACTCCGGCCGCGTGAAGTGCCGACGCGCACGCAGCAACGTCTGCGCGGAGTTCCCCGAGAGTGAGTGAGCGCCTTGGAGAATCTTCGGCGTGCGCAATCAGTGCCACGAACGACGGATCCCCAGCCAAAAACGTGTCGACGATATTCAGCCGGGCGTCGGGAAACCATTCCGTCCCTTCGAACCCACCGCCATGCGTCGTCCGCTCGCCGCGTACTCCGACGATTCCCAATTCGTCCCATGCCTCGCGCCAGAAATCGTCGGGGTTTTCGATCGACCAGCGATGCAACTCTCGGAAATTCGCGAAGCCGTGACGTGTGATCGCGTTATCCATGAGCATGAGCGAATCCTATCCAGCGGGCCTCACGGTTCACACCCTGTACGAGTCGACCTCGATCTCGACGAGCATGTCGGGGTTGATGAAGTCTAGGCCTGCAATCATTGTCGCGGCGGGCTTGATCGAGCCAAACACCTCGCCGTGAGCTTTACCAACGGCGTCCATGTCAGACGCGTTGGCCAAAAACATGCGGGTGCGGACGATGTCGGTCACGGAATGCCCAGCCTCGGCGAGTGCCGCTGTGATGATGCCAAGGGCGACCTTGGTCTGACCGTACGCGTCGCCGGCGTGCTGGAGTTCGCCATTCACCGTGGCTGTTGTGCCTGAGACGTGAACCGATGGACCAGCGACTGTCGCTCGAGAGTAGCCAATAATGTCTTCCCACGGACCTCCAGAAGAAATCAGTTTGTCCGCAGCCATGGTCGAGTCCTTTCGCCGTCGTGTCACCCTATTGTTGCGCAGAGGTGACGGGTTTTAGTTAACGGGAATGCTGTTGACTAAGTGCTGAACTTGCCATTTGAGAGCCGCGTCCGTAAAATTACGAATTTCCTGTGTCTGGGGGAAGACGTCCATTTTTCCTGACAACCACATCACCGATCCCGCAGTTGCCGTACCGATGTTCGACGCGTGGACGAGCGCTATGGGGTTTTGTCTCAAGATTTCAGTTGCCAGCGTTTCGCGATCAGGTCGGCTTTGAGAGATAGTCCCCGACTGGAGGTCGAGAACCAACTGCGTGATGAACATGAGGTTTTGAAAAAAACCGTTTTCGAATACGTCACCCGAGCGTGCGAGCGAAATCGTCGGTGATTCGAACGAGTGGAACGGGTAGTTGAGTACTTGCGTCCAACCGCCTAGCCGCCGACCGCAAACGATCCGGGCGTTGATATACGCCTCAAGCCGTGCGCGCGGATTGCGCTCGGCGGCTTCGGTCGCATTAATCAGGTCGAGTGAATAATTCTGATGCACCCTCTCCGCACATTCCGCAATAAGCCCGTCGCGTGAACCGAAATGATGATTGACCATCGCCACCG
>JBEENB010000040.1:0-8107 GCA_041192365.1 Actinomycetota bacterium
GGTCACGGCAGAGGTCACGCCGCATCACTTGCTTCTGACTGATGATCGTGCGCTCACGTATGACCCTGTATTCAAGGTCAACCCGCCGTTGCGCACAGCCGACGATGTTCAGCAACTTCGGCTGGCCGTCGCTGATGGCACAATCGATATCGTGGCAACCGACCACGCTCCACACGCGAGCTCGACCAAGGATTCCACGTGGCACGACGCGTCCTTCGGGATGGTCGGCCTCGAATCAGCGCTGAGCGTCGTGCAACACACACTCGTCGACGCCGGTCACATCACGTGGCCGGATGTTGCTCGCATCCTGTCGGTTGCCCCTGCGGCAATCGGGCGGGTCGACGGCTACGGGGCTCCGTTGGCGGTAGGTAGTAAGGCGAACATCACGCTCGTCGACCCAGCTCACACGGCAAATTGGGACACGAGCCGTTTGCACGGCCGCTCGACCAATAGCCCGTTCATCGGGACCGTCCTGCCCGGACGAGTCGTGTCGACCATTTTCAACGGCACGGAAACCGTCGTCGACGGTTCTCTTGTCGAACCCGGGATCGTGAGAAACGCATGACCCCCAACACCACCCTGGTCTTCGAAGATGGCCACCGATTCGATGGTGCCTCGTTTGGCGCTGTCGGCGAGCGAATCGGCGAGATTGTTTTTCAGACGGGGATGAGCGGGTACCAAGAGACACTCACGGACCCGTCGTACGCCGGTCAAATTGTCGTCCAGACAGCACCCCACATCGGCAACACCGGGATGAACACCGAAGACGAAGAGTCCGTTCAGATTTGGGTTGAGGGCTATGTTGTCCGTGACCCCGCTCGCCGCCCTTCCAACTTCCGCTCACAGCGAAGCCTCGACGACGATCTCGTTGCCAGTGCCGTTGTCGGGATCTCGGGAGTCGACACTCGAGCCATCACCCGCATCATTCGGGAGGCAGGAGCGATGAGGGCAGGGATTTTTCCGCTTGACGGTCGTACGACCGAGCAGTATCTGGCGGCGGTCGCTGCGGCTCCCGTAATGTCCGGTCGCAATCTGTCAGCTGAGGTCTCGGTGACGGAGGCCTATGTGGTTCCTGCGATCGGGCCCTCGATCGGCGTCCTCGCTGTCGTCGACCTGGGTATCAAGAACGCGACGCTTGGCTACCTCGCTTCTCGTGGTTTTGATGTTCACGTATTGCCGCAGTCGGTGACGCTGGAGGGGATACTCGCAATCAACCCGGTTGGGGTTTTTTATTCCAACGGACCGGGCGACCCGAGCGCGTCTGGCCGCCACATTGAGGTTTTGCGCGGAATACTTGAGCGGCGCATTCCGTTCTTTGGAATCTGCTTCGGCAACCAACTACTCGGCCGCGCGCTGGGGTTCGAGACGTACAAACTCACCTACGGTCATCGGGGAATCAATCAGCCCGTGCTCGACAAGAGAACCGGTCGCATCGAGATCACCGCCCACAACCATGGTTTTGCGGTGGACGCACCGACCGAGGGCATCATCGAATCGCCGTCGGGGTTCGGCCGCGTCGAAGTGAGCCACGTCGGGTTGAACGACGATTGTGTCGAGGGGTTGCGCGCTCTCGATCGACCCGCGTTCAGTGTCCAGTACCACCCGGAAGCGGCCGCCGGACCCCACGATTCCACCTACTTGTTCGACGAATTCCGCGACCTTGTGCTGAGCAGCGGGGGAGCCACGTAATGCCTAAGCGCGATGATATTCGCTCGGTTCTCGTTATTGGCTCTGGGCCGATTGTGATCGGTCAAGCCGCCGAGTTCGATTATTCGGGCACTCAGGCCTGTCGTGTCCTTCGCGAGGAGGGCATTCGTGTGATTCTCATCAATTCGAATCCTGCGACCATCATGACCGATCCGGATTTCGCCGATGCGACCTACATCGAACCGATCACGACAGCCGCAATTGAAGCGATTATCGCCAAGGAAAAACCCGATGCGATTCTGCCGACACTCGGTGGTCAAACCGCATTGAACGCCGCAATGGCACTTCGCGAACAGGGAATCCTGGAGAAGTACAACGTCGAACTCATCGGAGCAAAATTCGAGGCGATCCAGCGGGGTGAAGACCGTCAGATTTTTAAGGAATTGGTGCTCGACTGTGGTGCAGAGGTCGCGACGAGCGCTGTGGTGAATTCTGTTGACGGCGCAGTCGCCTTCGTCGCCGAGACGGGCTATCCCGTGGTGATTCGCCCGTCTTTCACGATGGGAGGGCTCGGGTCTGGGTTTGCCCACGACGAGTCAGAACTCCGCCGAATGGTCGAGAACGGTCTTCACGAAAGCCCGACGAGCGAGGTTCTGCTCGAAGAATCAATTCTGGGCTGGAAGGAATACGAGCTGGAACTGATGCGCGATGCGACCGATAACACCGTTGTTGTCTGCTCGATCGAGAACATCGATCCCGTCGGCGTTCACACGGGAGACTCACTCACGGTGGCGCCCGCGCTGACGTTGACGGATCGTGAATATCAAAACCTGCGAAACATCGGGATTCGAATAATCCGGGCGGTCGGGGTCGACACGGGTGGCTGCAATATCCAGTTCGCGATCGATCCTGCGAACGGTCGCGTCATCGTCATCGAAATGAATCCGCGCGTGAGTCGATCCAGTGCTCTTGCATCGAAGGCAACGGGTTTTCCGATCGCTAAGATCGCGGCAAAATTGGCAATCGGCTATCGGCTCGACGAGATTCCGAACGACATCACCGGCGTGACGCCAGCGTCGTTCGAACCGACTCTCGATTACGTCGTGGTGAAGGTGCCGCGTTTCGCGTTCGAGAAGTTTCCCGGTGCCGACACTGGCCTGACAACAACGATGAAAAGCGTCGGTGAAGCGATGGCAATCGGTCGAAACTTCACTACGGCGCTCCAAAAATCACTTCGGTCGTTGGAAAAACGGGGGAGTTCGTTCCACTGGAACGGCCCGGTTGGCGATGTCGCAGCGCTGCTGGAGGAGTCTCGTAAACCAACGGATGGTCGAATCGTCACTCTGCAACAGGCGTTGCGGGCGGGGGCGAGCATCGAACAGGCGTTCGAGGCAACCGCAATCGACCCGTGGTTCCTGGATCAGATTGTGCTCATCAACGAGGTCGCGGCGGAACTCTCGGCCGGGACGATGACTGCCGAGGCGATCCGGTTTGCGAAGAATCACGGATTCAGCGATGTTCAGCTGGCGGACATTTGGGGCACGAGCGAAGACTCGGTGCGTGCTTTCCGACTAGAGCACGGTGTACGACCCGTATTCAAAACGGTGGACACGTGCGCGGGCGAGTTCCCCGCAGTGACCCCCTACCACTACTCGTCGTACGACACCGAAACCGAGGTCATCCCGTCAGACCGGACCAAGGTCGTCATCATCGGGTCCGGACCAAACCGAATCGGGCAGGGAATTGAGTTTGACTATTCCTGCGTTCATGCGTCGTTTGCACTGTCCGACGCTGGATACGAAACCATCATGATCAACTGCAACCCCGAAACGGTCTCGACGGACTACGACACGAGCGACCGCTTGTATTTTGAGCCTCTCACACTGGAGGACGTACTCGCTGTCATCGACGCCGAGAGCGCGAGCGGCACCATTCTTGGAGCGGTCGTACAGCTGGGCGGCCAGACCGCACTCGGACTCGCCCACGGATTGGAACGCAACGGCGTCACGATTTTGGGTACAACTCCCGACGCGATAGACATCGCCGAAGAGCGCGGACGATTTGCCGAGGTGCTCGACTCGTGTGGCCTGGTTGCGCCGCGCAACGGGATTGCCGTCGACGTCGAGTCGGCCATCGCCGTCGCTTCCGACGTCGGTTATCCGGTACTGGTGCGTCCTTCCTATGTGCTCGGCGGACGCGGGATGGAAATCATCTACGACGCGGAGTCGATTCGTGACTATTTCGACCGCATCGCGGATTCTGCGATCATCGGGCCCAATGCGCCACTCTTGGTCGATCGATTCCTCGAGGACGCAATCGAAATCGATGTCGATGCGTTGTACGACGGCGAGCGTCTGTACATTGGCGGAATTATGGAGCACATCGAAGAAGCTGGGGTTCACTCGGGTGATTCGGCGTGCACTTTGCCGCCGGTCACGCTGGGGCGTGGTGTACTCGACGAAGTAACCGCGGCGACGAAATTGATCGCCATCGGGATCGGCGTTCGCGGCCTCCTCAATGTTCAGTTCGCGGTGTCGGCTGGCGTTCTCTACGTTCTCGAGGCGAACCCGCGCGCAAGTCGCACGGTGCCCTTCGTCTCCAAGGCAATGGGCACGCAACTGGCAAAAGCGGCGGCTCTCATCATGGTCGGGCGGACGATAGCCGAACTTGTTCGCGACGGTCACCTCCCCGACAACGACGGTTCGATCGTGTCGCGTTTTTCGCCCGTGGCAGTGAAAGAGGCTGTGATGCCATTCAAACGATTCCGCACTCTCGAAGGTCGCGTCGTCGATGCTGTTTTGGGGCCGGAAATGCGCTCAACGGGCGAAGTCATGGGAATCGATCGTAATTTCCCTCTCGCGTTCCGCAAAAGCCAGGAAGCCGCCTACGGAGGGCTGCCCACACAGGGCACCGTGTTTGTGTCGGTCGCAGATCGTGATAAGCGATCAATCGTGCTGCCCATCCAGCGTCTCGCGCAAATGGGCTTCACGGTCTTGGCAACGGGGGGGACCGCCGATATTCTGTCGCGCAACGGCGTTCCCGTGACGACCGTTCGCAAACACTACGAGGCGAATGCGGGAGAAGAATCCATCATCGACCTCATTCGTTCAGGATCAGTTGACCTCATCATCAATACGCCGTCCGGGCGAAGTGCTCGTGCCGATGGAATGGAGATACGACGCGAAGCCGTGGCAGCCGATAAGGCTCTCGTGACCACCATTGCGCAGGTTTCGGCCGCAGTTGCGGCGATGGAGTCCTCCGGTGAGCAGATTTCGGTTCGGTCACTCCAGGAGTATGCGGCGGATCGGGCGTCGTGGTGATGGGTCTCGGTTCGCGGTTTGCCTCGATTGTCGAGTCGCGTGGACCCCTCTGTGTCGGCATCGACCCGAGCACGGATTCACTCCGCACGGTCGGGCTTCCCGATACCGCGGCGGGTGCGCTGGAGTTCGGGCGCGCGGTTGTGGCCGTCGCGGCACCCCGCGTCGGAATCGTGAAACCTCAGGTCGCCTATTTTGAGCGGTTCGGTTCGGCGGGCTATGGAGCCCTGGAACTTCTGATCCGCGAAGCACGGGAGGAGGGTCTTCTCGTTATCGCTGACGCGAAGCGCGGTGATATCGGCTCAACAATGAAAGGCTACGCCTCGGCGTGGTTGGGGGACGGACCGCTGAAGAGCGATGCGCTCACCGTCAGCCCTTATCAGGGCTTCGCGGCACTCGAGCCAGCCTTTTCGCTTGCCGAGGCGAGTGGTGCGACGGTCTTCGTCCTGAGCTCGACATCGAACCCCGATGCGGATGACGTCCAGCGTGCGTCTCTCGCAGGCGAGATGCTACCCGTGCTCGTCGCTCGTTTTGCCCGCGAACGATCGGGCGATACCAAGACTGTTGGTGTCGTTGTCGGCGCAACTCGCGATCTGGCCGCGCGTGGTCTGACTGTGTCCGATCTCGACGGGTTGCTCATCCTCGCACCCGGTTTCGGGGCCCAAGGGGCGTCACTGACAGACATCTCACACATTTTTGGAGCGGCATCACCAAACGTGATTCCGTCGGTCAGTCGAAGTGTCGTGCACGACGGTCTCGCCAATGCAGCGACCGCTATCGAGGAACACCTGCGAGAATTAGGGCTCTGATGCGAGATCCCCGTGAAGCCTCCGCGATCGCCGTAGAACGGCGACGCGCCCGCGCAGCCGTCAAGCGGACGTTAGAGGCGGGGGAGAGAAGCCCGTTCTCGGTTGCTGTCCACGCCTGGCGGGAAAAGGATTCGGCTGAAGCGGAGCTTCGCGTCACCGAGTTCCTCGGGAGTATCCCGGGCATCGGCGAAGTTAAGATTCCACGCATTCTGAACGATCTTGGAATTTCGCCCCGTAAACGCCTCGGTGCGCTAGGGACGCGGCAGGTTGGAACCCTGAGTGCCTGGCTTGAGGCGCGAACGTCAAATGATAATCACGGCGATCAGCGGAGCAGGCTGGTTGTTGTTGCCGGACCGACGGCGGTTGGTAAAGGCACGGTCGTTGCGCGAATCAGAGAGCGCCATCCCGACGTCAGGTTCTCGGTTTCGGCGACGACCCGACCACCACGACCCGGTGAAACGGATGGGGAACACTATTTCTTCGTCACGGATAACGAGTTCGACCGACTCATTGAGACCGAACAGATGCTGGAGTGGGCAGTTGTGCACGGGCGCAATCGATACGGAACCCCTCGCGGGCCAATCGTGGAGGCCCTCGACAGCGGGCACAGCATCATTCTCGAGATAGATATTCAGGGGGCACGAAACGTGAAACGCGCCATGCCGGAGGCGCTACTGGTGTTTCTCATTCCCCCGTCGTGGGAGGAGCTGGTCCGCAGGCTGCAGACTCGAGGAACGGAGAGTTCCGAAGAGCAGGCGCGTCGTCTCGAGACGGCGAAATCCGAATTCGATGCACAATCAGAGTTCGACGTCACTGTTGTCAACGACGATGTCGATGTGGCGGCGGAAGCCGTCGTACACTTAATGACAGACAACGAGTCGGAAGGCAAACCATGAACACGAGCAAGGGAATTATTGACCCTCCCATCGACGAACTCCTTGCGAGGGTCGATTCGAAGTACCAGCTCGTGATCGTTGCGTCCAAGCGTGCGCGCGAGATCAACGAATACTACGTTGAGCGCGCGGAAGGCACTGTCACCACCGCCGGGCCTCTCGTCGAGTTCTCGGTTGACGAGAAACCCCTCACCATCGCGATGCGTGAAATCAACGAGGGACTCGTGGAGCTCGGTAACGCCCACTAGCAGGTCGACTCGTCGCCCACGAATCGTTGGTGCGTTAGAGGTTTTGGGTACGAGCCCACGAGTACGCTATTAGTGAACTTCTCAGGCTCTTGCCGTCGTGGCGGTTCTCGCGGCGGTGATTCCTTGGATCTTCGTCATTGTCAGCCGACAGAAAGTGATTCCCCGATGACCCTGCGTCTTTTCACCAGCGAATCTGTCACGAGCGGCCACCCCGACAAGTTGTGCGACCAATTGTCGGACGCGATTCTTGATGCCATTCTTGCCCAGGATCGGAACTCCAAGGTCGCGGTCGAATGCCTCGCGTCCGGAGGACTCATCCACGTCGCTGGAGAAGTACGCACCGAAGGCTACGTCGACATAGACCGAGTCGTGCGTGACGTGATTCTCGACATCGGCTACGACTCTGCCGAGGTCAATTTTGATGGACGGACGTGCGGCATCATGATGTCTATCGGTGACCAGTCGCCCGAGATCAATAGCGCCGTCGACAAAGGGGACGAGCTGGGCGCCGGAGACCAAGGGCTGATGTTCGGCTATGCGTGCACCGAAACACCCGTGTTTATGCCAGCGCCAATTTTCTACGCTCACCGGCTCGCGGAACGACTCGAAGAAGTTCGGAAGCAAAGGGTTCTTGATTATCTTCGACCAGACGGAAAGACCCAAGTGACCATTGGCTACGAGGGTCAGGTGCCTCGAAGTGTCGACACCATCGTCGTGTCAACCCAACACGCCCCCACGGCCGACGGACAACCCGTCTCACAGGACCGCATTGCGTCGGACATCCGAGAGCACGTCATCAATCCGGTGTTCGACGGCTCTGGGCTAGACATGTCGGCGATCAAGTATTTCATCAACCCGTCGGGGTCATTCGAGCACGGCGGACCGGGCTGTGATGCGGGTCTGACGGGGCGCAAGATCATCGTCGACACCTACGGTGGCGCGTCTCGACACGGTGGCGGAGCATTTTCGGGGAAAGACCCGTCAAAGGTTGACCGTTCGGGGGCGTACGCCATGCGCTGGGTCGCAAAAAATGCCGTCGCAGCTGGACTCGCCGATCGTCTTGAGGTTCAAGTTGCCTACGCGATCGGTGTCGCTCAACCGATTGGGCTCTATGTCGAGACATTCGGCACTGAGACGGTACCGCTGGACACGATTCAGCGCGTTCTCGAATCGGTTTTCGACCTTCGTCCAGC
>JBEENB010000041.1:0-8013 GCA_041192365.1 Actinomycetota bacterium
CGACCGGCGTGATTGTGGCCAGCCAGACGCCCAGAGTGGACGAGAGGGCCATCGGAATTCCGAGCGACATCCCGGCTTTCCAATTCACCACTCCTGCTCGTGCTGATCCGATGGTTCCCGAGATGGGCGCAGGGAACATGGCAATCAGCGACAGTGCTTTCGCGGTGAGGTCGCTGACGCCGAATACGAGCACGAGCAATGGCAGAAGTAGGAGGCCCCCACCGATTCCCAAAAGCCCGGCGGCAAATCCCATCACCGCACCGGATGCGATCAGTCCGGCCACGATCTCGATTGACCATTCGAGGTGGCTGTCGCGATCCGGCAACTGGTACAGAACCTGAATCGCGGCGACAAGCAAGATGACGATGAAAATCCATCGAACGGTGACGGTTTTCCACGTTCGAAGGGCCCACGCCCCCAGTGGTGCGGTGATTGTTGATCCGATTGCGATGATGAGCCCAAAAGCCGTTTGGTCTAACGGAACACTTCCCGACAACAAAAACGCTGACGCCGCAACGAGCGAGGTAGGGATGATTGCAACTAAGGACGTGACAGATGCCTGACGCTGGTCTATGTGAAGCGCAAGAATGAGCAGAGGGACGACGATGATGCCCCCGCCAACACCAAAGAATCCCGCAAAGAGTCCTGCGAAGAGGCCGATGACCGTAAAGGCGAGGACGCGGGGCGTGGCGGGTTCACTGGGCACCAAACCAGCCTACTGGCGCGGATAGGATGGGTTGGTGACCAAGGTTGTAGACGTCGTTCTCGTCGGTGGGGGCATCATGAGTGCCACTCTCGGCTCGCTTCTTCGTCGGCTCGAACCCGACTGGACAATTTCGTTGTTCGAGCGCGGTCCAGGACTTGCTCCCGAATCGACAGACCCCTGGAATAACGCGGGCACGGGACACTCGGCATTGTGCGAATTGAACTACACGCCCGAACAGCCAGACGGCAGCGTCGTGACAACCGGTGCCATCAAGGTCAACGAAGAGTTCCAGTTATCGCGGGAATATTGGTCCGCCCTGGTCAATGACGGAACCATCCCCGATCCGTCATCGTTTCTCGTCCCCGTTCCGCACATGGCGTTTGTGTGGGGTGCGGACAATGTCGCGTATCTCAAGACCCGTTATGAGGCGTTGAAGAACCACCCTCTCTTCCCCGGCGCAGAATTCACAAACGACCCGAAGGTCATTCACAAGTGGGCGCCGCTTGTCATGCCGGGTCGATCGAAGTCAGAGCCGGTGGCCGCGACTCGTTTTCAAAACGGCACCGATGTTGACTTCGGTGCGCTGACAAAAATTCTCGTCAACTCGATCGCTGGCCCCAAGACCGAGGTTCACATCAATCATTCGGTTCGATCGATTCGACGTCGCAAGGACGGCCTGTGGAACGTCGTGGTGCGCAACGAGATTGGTCGCACCCCGTTCACGGTCGCCGCAAAATTCGTTTTTGTTGGTGCGGGCGGTCATGCCCTTAACCTCTTGCAACGCGCTGGTATCCCCGAGGTTCGCGGCTATGCGGGGTTCCCTGTGTCCGGTCAGTTTTACCGATGCGACAACCCCCAGGTAGTCGCCCGACACAACGCGAAGGTCTACGGTAAATCGGCGGCTGGCGCCCCACCGATGTCTGTCCCCCACCTCGATACTCGTGTCGTGGAAGGCCAGTCGAGCCTGCTCTTTGGCCCTTACGCGGGGTTCACGCCGAAATTCCTCAAGGCGGGATCGTGGTGGGACCTTCCCCGTTCGATTCGTTTCGGGAACATCATCCCGATGCTCGGGGTCGCAGTAACAAACCTGGGTCTCATCAAGTACCTCGCGACCGAGGTTTTTGCCGGGCGCGCGAAGCGCATGTCCGCGTTACGCGAATACTTTCCCGAGGCGAACCCCGCCGACTGGTATGGATACTCTGCCGGTCAGCGTGTTCAGGTCATCGCCAAAGATGCCGACAAGGGCGGTGTCCTGAAGTTCGGTACCGAAGTTGTTTCACACGCGGACGGATCAATCGCCGGACTTCTCGGTGCGTCGCCCGGAGCCTCGACTGCGGTCGCCGCGATGCTCAACGTTCTTGCGACGTGCTTCCCTTCTAAGAAGTCGGCGTGGGCTCCGAAACTCAAGGCGCTTGTTCCGTCATACGGGACCTCGTTGGCAACCAATTCAGCGGCCGCACGCGCCTCGCTCAAGCGCACGGCCGCCGTCCTGGGCATTCGCTAGTTCCTTGCCCGGGCGACCAACGTAACCTGTGACGGAGCGGATTCGCCTCGGACGGTGACGGTAATCACGCGGACGTAAAGCTTGCCCCGGCGTGGTTTAGGTAATTCAACCGTTGGGATGGCGGAGGTGGAATCAGGCCATACAGCGAACCCTCGGTTTTTGCTTCGACTCACGTGCACAATGAAATCGATGACAGGCGCTCCTCCGGAATCCTCGGGTCGCCATCCCACCGTGACGTTTTTTCGCGTCGTGCCGATAACGGCGACATCGACGGGCGGGCTCGGAGGACCAAAGGTCGGCGGTGGGTCCACGACGGGTGGGTCTACGACGGGTGGCGAAATTGGTGTCACAAATGCCGGTTCCGACGCGACACTTTCACCAAGGCTATTGACCGACGTCACGGTAACCCGATAGGCCACCCCGGTGGTGAGTCCAGGAACGGAAGCACTCGTCGTGGACTGATCAAATTCAGCAGCGATAGTGGCCTCCCTCCAGATTCGAACTCGATATCCCGTGATGGGGTCGCCGCCGTCGTGTGCTGCTGCGGACCATTCGAGTTCTGCCCCACGTTCGGTCGCGGTGGCGTGCAACGATGTCGGCGGATCGGGAACCGTTGCGGGTGTGACGTGGGCGGTTTCTGATGCGACGCTGTCGCCGACGGAATTGATGGCGTTGACTGTAACGGCGTAAGTGTTGCCGTTCATTAGCCCTCGAATCGAATAGGGCGATTCCGTGGTGATGAAACTTGTCGCCCGTTCGTTGCCGTTTCGGACCTGCACTCGGTAGCCAGTAATGGGGTCGCCGCCGTCGTGTGCTGCCGGGGACCATGAGACGTCGGCCCCTTTACTCTGCCGTCGGGCGATGATTGCGAGGGGTGGATCGGGAACCGTAGCCGGGATGACCTCAGCGTGTTCCGACGGCCCGCCGGTACCGACCGTATTCGTCGCCGAAACGACGATCCTGTAAATCACGCCGTTGGTGAGACCGTCAAGCGTGATGGAGGTGTCGGCGGTAGTCGACTCCGAGACAATGTTCGAGCCCTGTGTCACGTGGACGAGGTACGAAACCACGTTGTCGCCACCGTTATCCGTCGGAGGTTCCCAGACAATGACAGCGCCGCGGTTCGTTCTGCGCGCCGACTCGATTCGTGGCGTCGACGGTGTCGTGGCGGGCGTCACGGAAGCGCTCGGCGCGGAAGGTTGTGATGTGCCCACTGAATTGTGCGCGACCACCCGAACTGTTTGAGGAATCCCATTCGGCAACCCTGAAATGGTGCAGGATTGCACGATCGACTCGCACATCTGCCCACTTGGTGATGCCGTCGCGCGATACCCCATGATTGGCACACCACCGTCGCCCTGAGGTGTCCAGGTCACGGTTACGTCGGCATTACCCCGCGTCACGCGAGGGGTACTTGGCGCATCCGGAACGGTGCGCGGCACACCGGAGGTCAGTGTTGCCTGGCTAACTCCGGCGACAGATCGTGCGACGACCGAGATCGAGTAGGTGGTTCCGTTGTTCAATCCTCGAATTGTGCACGTTGTCCCGTTTGTTGAACACGAGGCCGAGAAGGTCCCGGCGGCAACAGACGCGGTGTAGTCGATAATTGGTTCGACCGACCCACCGGAATTCCACGCGACGGTCACTGCCGAATCCGCTTCCTGGATTCCGGTGATTACAGGGGCGTTCGGTTCGGGCGCAACGGTGAAGGTCTCGACACCCCGTGTTCCCGAGAAGCCGACCGTGATGTTCTCTCCAGACAACAACAGCGACGTTGCCGAGGATCCGGCACTGAGCTGAGTCATTCCTAACCGGCGTAAATCGGTCAGTTGAAATGATGCAATCCGCGGTCCCGCTGCGCTGTCTGTCGTCGCGTATAACGTTCCGGTTGAGTCGTCGACCACAAGATTTCGGGCCCCAATTTCCCCGGAGTTCAAGGTTGCCGATCCGATCACGGTTTTGGTCGGAATATCAATCGCCGTTATTCGACCGGGAGTTGCGTCGGTGCCCAGGAAGGCGGTGGTCCCCACGACAACTGGGTCCATCAGCGTCGGTGTCCCCGTGGGAAGTGACACCACCGAACCAACGACCAGTCTGTTCCGCGTGACAGACACCAGTTTGATCGGGTCCGTATTGACCACCGCAAGTAGTTCGGTGCCGTTTGGGATGAATGCGGTGATCTCTTTGAGACCCGTTGCCAGAGTGGAACTGTACTCTAGAGCCCCGGTGGTGGTCGCAAACTTCATGACCTTTGCCGGGTTTTGGTTGGTGCCGACGATGTAGGAGTCCGCGCCGGAGGTGAACGCCAACGCGCGAATGAGCGTTTCGTCGGGTGCCAGTGTTCGGCTCGAGATTCGAGTCCCCGTCGCTAAATCGAAAGCGGTAATTCGGTTTCCCAAACCTGTCCGGCGGGCACTAAAAACAGCCACATTGGATAGCGGTGAATAGAGACCCGCTATCGAACCTTCGTCTCCGGCGATGATCTCCCTCGACGTGAACGCGCCGGTAGTGCGATTTCTCGAGATCAGTGTTCCCATGGACGCACTCGTCGTGCCGTAGGCCCATTCCGTTCCCGAGGTGTCGAGCACCCACGGTGAGTTGATGATGAGTCCAGCAGGTGCACTCGTGGACGAGAGGCTGCTGGGTGACGCGATTGTTGCGCTCGCGGGTTGTGTTGGCCAGAGCGGAACGCTCAGCGACGTCGCAGTGATGAACAGAATTTGGCCGATTGCGATGAGGAATCGGCGGGTGGGTGAATATGTCATGGGAGATAACTCACCACTCCACACGAATTCGTGTCTCAAATTATCCACAGCAGCGGGTAATTTTGTCTCAGGGGGTTAATGTGTCCGATCTGATTGATACGACCGAGATGTATCTCAAGGTCGTCTTCGAACTCGAAGAACAGCGCCAACCCGCCCTGCGCGCGCGTCTCGCCGAGCGCCTCGAACAGGCGATGCCCTCAGTGTCACAGACGGTGTCGCGGCTGGAACGCGACGGTCTACTGCGCCTCGGTGATGAACGTATCGTTGAACTCACCGACGAGGGCCGACACATCGCGGTTGCGGTCATGCGCAAGCACCGTATCGCCGAACGATTCTTGTTTGATGTCCTGGGACTCGACTGGGCCGATTGCCACGAAGAAGCCTGTCGATGGGAACACGTGCTCGGTGATGCGGCAGAGGAAAAACTCGCGGCGCTCCTCAGCAACCTCGACACCGATCCGTACGGGAACCCCATCCCGGGCCTTGGGGACATCGGGCGCCAGGGGAAGATCTTTGTCCCGGGCGTCCCTGCTACCGATTGTGATTCCTCGCTCACCGGAAACCTCCGATCGCTGGGGGAAGGCATTCAGGCGGACGACGGGTTGCTGGCGGATTGTTTCCGTGCGGGCATCACGCCCGGTGCGGTCGTGACCGTCGCGTCCTCGGAATCGAGTTACCTAATCAGCGGGCCGACGGGGTCAGTAACTCTTGACGCCCATCTCGCCGCGCAGTTGTTCGTCGCAACTTAGACGAGGACGAACAGAAAGTACGGAACCGTCGCCACAAGAGTGAGCACGGTTACGGGAATACCGACTTTGGCAAAGTCCCACATCGAAATTTTGACGCCTTCACGGTTCGCGATCGCAACCCCGACGATGTTCGCGCTTGCTCCGACGACGGTGAGGTTTCCCCCGAAATCGGCTCCGGTGGCGAGGGCCCACCACAGCACCGAGGGCTCGACGAGCCCGAGAGCAGTGTTCATGTCGGCGATGACCGGAACCATGCTCGTGACGTAGGGAATGTTGTCCACGATGCCCGAAACGAGCCCAGAGAACCCCAGCAGAATCACGCTGATCGTCGGGATATCGGTTCCAACAATGGAAATCAGCCACGTCGACAAGATTCGGAGTGCACCGACAGAAACGAGGGCCCCCACGAGGATGAACAGACCAGCAAAGAACGCCAGCGTCTTCCATTCCACCGACGCTGCCACCTTTGACAACGGTGCGCGAGAAACAATCGCGGTGAGGACGCCTGCCGTCAATGCGACATAGGCCGGCGGCAAACCGGCAAGCGAACCAGCGATGTACGAACCGACGACAACGGCGAGAAGTATGAGCCCAATTACGAGAGTCGGGATGTTCCGCAGAATCGACGCCTCATCGAGGTCCACAGCGCGCTGACGATCGACCCTGCGGTTGGGAAGTGCGTGGCGGTAGGCGACCACAAAATACAGAGCAGTAACAACAAGACCAATGAGTGCAATCGGACCCATGACAGCCAGGAACGGCATGAACTCGATACCAATCCGGCTTCCGATGATCAGGTTGGGCGGGTCGCCGATGAGGGTTGCCGTACCACCGACGTTACTGCCGATAATCGTGGCGAGAACGAAAGGAACGGGCGACACCGCGAGTGTGCGCGCAAGGCTGATCGCCACGGGCGCGATCAACATCACAATGGTGAGGTTGGGCAACAGCGTGCTGGTCAGCGCCGAAATGCCAAGAATTAACAGGAGCGTCACTCGAGGGTTGCCGCGTGCGACATCAGCCGACAGTGCCGCGAGGTATTCGAACAGTCCGGTTGTTTGAAGCCCGCCGACGAGCAGCATCATGCCGAACAGTAAGAGAATGACATTCCAGTCAATCCCCATGTGGTGGTCGGTCAACGCCGTGACGGGGTCAACGGCTCCGATTGCCAACACCGCAATCGCACCGATGGACGTCACCAAATAGTGTGGGACTTTTTCACTCGCAATGAGAATGTAGGCGATGACGAAAATAGCAACCGTTAACGTCATCAGCATGTTCAAAGCCCTTCCCAGCGTTGTTCCGTCAAGGATATCGGATGACGCGATATGCCCAAGAAAAGCAGTCGGCGCCGCGGTGATCCGCGACGCCGACTGGTCTGTGGGTGACCTTAAAGGTTTCCAACGACAATAAGTGCGTCGCCCGCTTCCGGCACAAACTCGTCGTTTTTCGACGGGTTAAGCAGGACGCCCTGTGCCGCACTCGAGCGTGACTCGGCGGCGATTCGATAGCCGATGACCGACTCGCCCTTGGCCACACCCGCGGCGACGAGTTGCGAGAACGCAACCGGCTTTTTCAACGGCGCGTAAGCCTCAACGGCACGCATGTTGACAGAAGCGCCGTCTGCGTCGAACAGGTCGGTGAAGACGGGCGCGAGCGTCGGGTTTTCGGCAATCTGCGCGACGAGCAGCGCAGCGAGGTTATCGCTAATGACGAGGTCGTCTACCGCTGCAACTCGGGCCAGCTCGGCCTTACGCGAGTCGAGGATTTCGGCGACCAAGCGGGTCGGGCGAACCTTGTTGGTGGTGTCGTCGAACAGCGCGTTCATCTGGAGCATGGTGAGCATCGTCTGTGCGTCTGCTTCCGATTCACTGATGGCGTTGCGATAGCCGAGGACGATGACCTCGTCGTAGTGCTTGGCACTGGCCGCTTTGACTAGTTCCGCCATGTCTCCGGACGTCGCCGAGTAGGACACGGACACACCCCCAAACTTGAGCGACGCGAGTTCCGCGGGGTCAACGTACTTCGGGGTCGCGACGATGTGCACGGTCGATCCCTTGGGCAAGAACTGTGCGAGTTCGGTCAGAACCGAGCGTCCCATCGACGACCAGCCGATGATGAGCAGGTGCTCTGGCTTCGGTTTCGCCGCCGCCTTCTGCACCACAGTCGGAGCCTTTGCCTTGACAACACCGGTGTAGGTGACTCGGTCGTCGTCTGTGGCAATCGCGATGATCTTCCAACCCTTGCCGATTTTCTGGCTAATTTTGGGGTTGAGGTGCGATGCACCCT
>JBEENB010000042.1:0-7743 GCA_041192365.1 Actinomycetota bacterium
GACGTCGCGTCACCCCACAGGTCGACTCCGGTGTCGGTTGTGCCACCACCAACTGAACACGACCCCGCAGCAATTTGTGCGCCGCTGCACGAGACGGCCGTCGCGGGGGCAGACATCGCGGTCGCCGCCAACGCCACGATCAGAGCGACGGCGACACGGTGCACCATGTTGAGTCCTCCCAGGGTGAAATCTCATCGATGACTAGTGCGCCGTTGCGCGGAATCAATCGAACGGTCACGTGAAACTTTGTTGTCGCGCTGCCCAGACAGGCCGAAACGAGCGCATCAACCACCGTGTGTCGTCCCCGCATCGCGGTGAGTTGCCAGCGCGACATCGACACTGTCGCTGCGTTGGGGCCCAACGCGGTGAGCGCCGCGAATCCGTTGGATTCTTCGATTGCCCACTCGGGAGTGGTCAGGTCATTTATCGCCGTAACCGGCGTATCACCGGACACGATTTGATTCGTCACCTCAATGTAATCTTTCAGCGTTGCCCCAATCAACAACTCGGCATCCGCGACGAGGACACTGGTGTCCGCGATCGCCGGCGGTGTTGCGGACGGATCATTCTCAGGCGGGACTCCCGCAGAGCAACCCGCGAGGAACAGTCCGAATGCAAGGACGAATAGAGTGCGCATTCAGTGAGGGTGCCACACCTCGGCGAGGAAGGGGCGAATTATCCCCAACTACAGAGGTGCGACCCCGTAGCGACGGTTGCGAAGAGCGGGGTTCGATCGGCGAGCCGCCAGGACCGCGTCGGGATCAAGGACAACATCCAGCACAATTTCGCCCGCACTGGCCTCGATGATGACGTCCCCCTGAGGGTCGACGACCATCGATTCGCCGATTCCAGAAGACCCGGCGTGATTCGCAGCGACAACCCACGAGACGTTCTCGATGGCACGAGCCCTCAGGAGCGTCTGCCAGTGTTCCGACTTTCGCGGACCCGGAACCCAATCCGCGGGAACCGCCAGAACTGTTGCTCCCGCATCGACCAAGCGGCGCGAGACCTCGGGAAATCGGAGGTCGTAACAGGTTTGAACGCCGACCGACCATCCGTTGACGTCAACGACCAACGGGGATTCGGCGGGGTCCCCCGCGGTGATGACCGCCGATTCGAGCGCCCCGAACGCGTCATACAAGTGGACCTTGTCATATCGTCCGACCACGCCGTGGGCATCGACCGCGACAACCGTGTTCGTGATGCTTTCGCTGTTCGATACAAGTAATCCGGCGAGAATGGTCACCGAGAGTTCCCGCGATTGTTCTCTTAAAAAAGTGACGAACGGTCCGTCGATGGGCTCTGCGCCGTCATGCCAGCGCTCAGTGTCGGTGTGAAACCACGCGGAGTATTCGGGAAGAACGATGAGGTCGGCGTCGCCGAGATGGCCAAACGCGTCACGCAACACATCACGGTTGTCGGCGGCGTCATCGGACGGCGAAAATTGCACCAACCCGACGCTGAGTTTCTCCATATTCCGAGCCTATCGCTCAGCGATTTGTGTCAACAAAAACGGCCCCGAACGAATTCGGGACCGTTTCACTTGGTTGCGGGGGCAGGATTTGAACCTACGACCTCCGGGTTATGAGCCCGGCGAGCTACCGAACTGCTCCACCCCGCGTCACAAGGGTCGAGTCTATCACGGGGCAATTGCCACGCGTAATCGGTTTAGCGCGAGAGCTCGTATGCCCTCTGCAAAGCGGCTTGGAGTTTCTTGTCCGCTTCGGCGGCGGCGACCAGGTCGTTCACCTTGTAGGCCGCTGCACGGTCGAGCAGGGCCTGTCGTGCTTCCTCGAGTGCTGCTTGAAGTTGCGGCGACACGTTGTCGTTCGGAGTTCCCGGTTTTGTTGGTGTTTCCGGGGTCCCCGGATCGACACCAGCGTTTCCACCGAAGAGGGTGTCGAGCGCGGCCGGAAGCGTGTCTTCGAATGCAATGGAGTCACCGAACGACACCAGGATCTTTCGCAGCAACGGATACGAGGTCTCTCCCGTCGAACGCACATAGACCGGCTGAACATACAGGAGTCCGCCACCAACCGGGAGGGTCAACAGGTTTCCGGGAATGACCTCGGTCTGTCCTTGACGCAGCAGGTTGAGCTGCTGGCTCACGGTCGCGTCCGAGTCGAACTGTGCCTGTACCTGCCCCGGTCCGGGAATCGTGGTCTGCTTGGGCAGAGTCAACAGTGTCAACTTGCCATAGTCCGGGCCTGGATCAGAGTTCGCCGACAAGTAACCGTAGAGAACGTTTCGCGAGTTCTCGCCCGTCGCCTGCGGAATGAAGGTCGAGTACAACGAGAAAGCTGGCTTTTCTGCTCCCGGCATTTGCATCGTCAAGTAATACGGAGGTTGAAGCGTCGGGTTTTCGGGTGTCGACACCGGGTCGTTGGGGGTGACCCACGTGTCTTCAGACGAATAGAAGGTTCCCGGGTCCGTCACGTGATACGAGCCCAAAACCGCGCGCTGAACCTTGAACAGGTCTGATGGGTAACGGATGTGCGCGAGCAGGTCCGCGCTCATTTTGCTCGCCGGCTGGAGTGTCTCGGGAAAAATTTTTCCCCAGGTCGACAACATTGGATCCGTCTCGTCCCACGCATAAACGGTGACCGTGCCGTCATAAGCATCAACCGTGGCTTTGACCGAATTGCGCATGTAGTTGGCCGGGCCGCTTGGGACAGTCGATCCCAGAGTGTACGTGTCGAGAATCGCCGTCGAAATGTCGACCGGGGTCGAATACGGGTAGTTGGTGCTCGTCGTGTAGCCATCAACAATCCAGGTAATGCGCCCGTCCACAACCGCGGGGTATGGGTCGTTGTCGAGCGTCAAATATGGCGCGACCTTGTTGACTCGAACCAACGGATTCCGGTCGTACAAAATCTGTGAG
The DNA here is from genome assembly GCA_041192365.1 of Actinomycetota bacterium. GTDB lineage: Bacteria > Actinomycetota > Actinomycetes > Actinomycetales > Microbacteriaceae > MWH-TA3. The sequence goes on from JBEENB010000042.1 coordinate 2,882, forward strand.
TCATCGGAAATGGCGTCCGACAACAACAACTGCTCGGATTGGAAGTACATCGCGTAAATCAACCGAGTGAAGATGTTGTCCAACTTCGGTCCGCCGTCACCTTCAAAGGTGTATTTCGCGTTTCCCGCCTCGGACTCGGAGGACGCCGACGGGTAGTCGAGCTCGAGTGCCCCGTCCGCGCCCTTTGCGCCGACAATGGAGTAGGGCGGCGAGGACTCACCGAAATAAATTCGGGGTTCGTAGGTGCCCAGCGCGCCGGAAACAGGAATCCCCGACTCGAGGAACGTCGGTTGGCCGTCGGCGTTGCGTTCGTTTCCGAACGCTGCAACGATTCCGTAGCCGTGCGTGTACACGATGTGGTCGTTGTACCACGTGGTTGACGATTGTCCACTGAGGTCAAGTTCGCGAAGGGCAAGAACGGTGTCCTGCATCGTGCCATCAATCAGGTATCGGTCGACATCAAGGTGCGCGGGAAACTTGTAATACTGACGGAATTGTTCGAGCTGCGCAAACGCGTCCGACACGAGTCCTGGGTCAATAATGCGAATGTGTGCCGTGGTTTCAGCGTCGGCGCGGAGAGCACCCGGCTCCGCGGTCGTCGTCGCGTCATAGAGGACCTCGTTCACCTTGTCCAAACCGAATCCCGCACGCGTTCCATCAATGTTCCGCTGGATGTATTCGGCTTCGAGGGTTCGAGCGCTGGGGTCAACCTGGAATCTCTGCACGATCCACGGGTAGACACCGCCGATGACGATGGTGGCAACGATGAGCATGGCGCCACCGAGGATGGGGAGACGCCAGCGCCCGATGAATGCGGTCACCAGAAAAAACAACGCAACGAGCACGGCGATGCCCGCGAGAATCTGATGTCCGGGAATTGTTGCGGTGGCCTCGGTAAATCCGGCTCCCGCTGCGAGAAAGCCCTCGGAGGGCGACACCAGAGTGGTGTACTGATTGATCCAGAGGTTTGCCGCCTGAATCAGCACGTACAGTGCGCCAAGAATGGCGATTTGGGCGCGGAACGGCTTCGAGACAATGACCTCACGGTTCGACGAGATGCGAACCCCGCCATAGAGGAACCCGGCGGCAGCACCTGCGAGAAGGGAAACGAGGAGCGCCCCCTCCACCTGGCCGACGACAAACTGATACATCGGAAGGTCATAGACGTAGAAAGACACATCAAGCCCGAACTGCGGGTCGGTCTGACCAAACGTGGTTTTGTTGAGCCACTGCACCACGATGGGCCAGTTGCTTGCCGCCGCAATACCGGCGAACACACCGACAACCAGCGGTCCGAGGTGCATGACGAGTTTGCGAATCGGCTCAACGGCGAGGCGGTAGCGTTCCGCACCCTCCGACAATCGAACCGTCAGCGGACGCGTTCGATACGCGATGTTGAGGCTCAGCCACAGCGGAATGGACATGAGGAAAAAGGTGGAAACTCCAATGATTCCGAGAGCGATCCACTGGGTGAACAGAACCGAGGTGAACCCGGCCTGGTCGTACCAGAGGACATCAACCCACACGCCCGCGAAGGTCACGAATCCGGCAACCAGCGCGAGAAGAACACTTATGGCAACGATGAGGGGGGAACGCTGACGAAGCGAAGAGGGAACGGTCACGGGATGAACTCCTTTGTCCATAAAAGTGTACTCGCGACTCGCAGAGCACTAGTCAGCAGAGCAATGGGGAAGTGCTGTCGTGCCCGATTGAGTCGAGATTGCGAGAAGCGCGGCCATCGCATCATCGAGTGTTGACACGGAAACCTCGCGGAGACCATCGGGAATGTGACCAAAGAGCGCCCCGCAGTTTTCGGCCGGAACCAGCATCCAGGTTGCGCCGGAATTGCGAGCGCCGAAAGCCTTTTGCACGATGCCGCCGATGGGACCGACCGAACCGTCCGCCGAGATTTCTCCCGTCCCTGCGACGTTTGCCCCGCCGTTGAGCGGCCCCGGTGTGATGGTGTCGATGATTCCCAGTGCGAACATCATGCCCGCGCTCGAGCCGCCGACGTCCGCAAGAGAAATGTCGACGTCGAAGGGGAATCGGTAATTACCGCCGACCAGAATTCCGATCACCGGAGTGGTACCGTCGTGCTCGGATGCCACAACGCCGACGGTCAATGTCACGGTCGCACCATTGCGCTCAACGACCAGTTCGATTGAATTGCCGATTCCCGCTGTGTTGATGACGGCGCGAAGGTCCGACACGTTTTCAATGGGAATGCCATCCGCCGCTTCGACAATGTCCCCCGGCTCAACCAGTTTCTCGGCCGGATACCCCGGGGTCGCTTCGGCGACAACAATCTCGGATTCGAAGGGGATTCCCTGATGCGTCAGTGCAGCCGCAATCGCTTCCTGTTGCGAATTGTCCATCTGGATCTTGGCGGCGTTGGCCGAGTCTGTTCGCGTCGTTCCTTCGGGGTACAGCGATTGCATCGGGAGCACCGCGTAATCGGGTCGCATCCAGGCGGCGGCAACCTCAAACCACGTGGGGTGAGAATCGGGAGATCCCTGTACATAAACCGTCAGCATCGAGAGTTCACCCTCGGTTGGATAGGTGGCAGTGCCCGACACCGTGATGAGGGGCGTTTCCTTGCCGTCGGCATCCTCGGCGGACCCCAACGTGTTGTACACCGGGCCCGGCGTTTCGATGACGTACGGTGCCGGCACCGAGGCGAGGCCCAGTGTGCCAATGACACTCAATGCCATTAGCGTCACGCCCCAGACGGCGCGACCCAAGCGCGGTCGACGCGGAACGGTATCACCCGAGGATTCAGTCACATATTCCAGACTAGGTCACGGATCGAGCAGGTACGGTTGTTGACATGGCTGATGACGGCTCTGATGAATTCCAGGAGATGCTGCGCAAGTTCCTCGAGAACGGTGAGCACTTTGATATCGCGGAACTCGCCAAAGCGGCTGGGCTTCCGGGCGACGCAGCGACCATTGAAAAAATGTTGACGCAGTTACACGAAGCCCTGTCCCACGGCAATGAAGGCATCACCGAGCAGATGGTTCGGGACACCGCAACGAAGGTGGCAAACCAACAGGCGGAGACGGTCAGCGAAGCGACCGTGGCAGCGGCCGAAAGCGCCCTCCACCTGGCGTCCTTGTGGTTGGACGAAGCGACCTCGATTTCCCCGCTCACCGTGAGCCCGTCGACCATGACCCGTGGCGAATGGGCGCGGGCCACGATTCCCGTATGGATTCAGATTTCCGAGCCCGTGGCTAAGTCGATTTCAACCGCCGGTGAGAGGGCGTTGGGCGACAGTATCCCCGAAGGCGAATCCGCCACGGCAGCCGGCGCATTTGCCGCCTTGCGGCGACTCGGTGGCACGCTGTTTTCGTTGCAGCTCGGCCAAATCATCGGCCAGTTGTCCGGTGAGGTTCTCTCTGGCGGTGACATAGGAATTCCGCTCCTCGATGGCACCCTCGAACACGAGTTGCGCGCGGTTCTGATTCCGCAGAACATCACCGCATTCGCCGAAGGTCTCGACATCCCGCTGGACGACGTCATGCTCTACCTCGCAATCCGAGAGATTGCCCACGCCCGCCTGTTCAAGCACTCCAAGTGGCTCAAGTTGGGACTCGTCGCGAGTATCACCGATTACGCGAACGGAATTTCTATCAATGCCGAGAGCATGCGTGATGCGATGAGCGACATTGACTTGACGGACGCCGAGGCGCTTCGACGCCTCGTCAGCGACGGGTCGCTCATTCCACCCAAAACGGACGACCAGGTCATCGCCCTGACTCGAATCGAAACTCTACTTGCACTGATCGAGGGGTGGGTCGATGTCGTTGCCGACAACGCCGCCCACCGTCTGCCGAGTCGCAACGCGATCGCGGAAATGGTTCGCCGCCATCGCGCTGTCGGACGACCCGGAGAAAAAGCACTCGCGGGTCTGATTGGAATCGATGCCCGTCCACGGCGCTTGCGCGAAGCGGCGTCGATGTGGCACGCACTCGATGCGGCCGTTTCACCCGAACAACGGGACAGCGTCTGGGCTCACCCCGACGTCATGCCGACCGGTGACGACATTGACGACCCGGCTGCTCTGATTTCTCGACTTTCGGGGAATGTTCAACCCCCCGACGCCATGGACGATGCAATCCGGAAGTTGATCGACGACGACGGGACTGTGGAGGGTGACTGACGACGTGTGGCGTGGTGTGGGAGCATGCCACCGTGTTCATTCGCATCGACCCTTCGATTCCGGTCGTGTGGCGCGATTCCGAAACGGTGCAGTTGGGGCTCGACCCTGAATACACGCGTCTCGGCCCGCTTGACCTGACCCGTGCCCGAGGAGTCGCCGAATTGGTGCGGGGGACGAGTTTGGCGCGCCTTGCGTCGATTGTCGGCGGTGAACACGCCGCCCGAGCACTCATTGATTCGTGCGGTGCCGTGTTTCATCGCACACCTCGAGTCACTCTGCCGCGCCTCGCCGTGGTGGGAGTTGCCCCAGCAACCGACACAATCGCGCGAACCTGGGTCGGGTCGACTCAATCGACGGTTGTCGCGGGGTCCAGTGCGGACATCACGGCGGTGAACGTCGACTTCGTTGTGCTCGTGAGTCATTTCGTGGTTTCCCCCATCGACGTCCAGCCCTGGCTTGGTCGGGATATCGCCCACTGCGCGATAGTGTTCGGCGAATCGAGTGTGCGCGTCGGTCCCGTCGTTCTTCCGGGAGAGACGGCGTGCATTCGCTGTGTCGAGTTGGCGCACATTGACGATGATCCGTCATGGTCCGCTGTCGCCCCCCAAATGTGGCGTCGGACCGCTGCCGCCGACTCCGTCCATCTCGCCATTCACGCGGCCGCGGAATCGTTGGGCATGTACCCGATGGGTGGCGGATATTC
>JBEENB010000043.1:0-7729 GCA_041192365.1 Actinomycetota bacterium
GACGGTGGTGTTAGCCGGTGACGGCGCCCAGGGCGGCCGACTTCACAAGCTTGGAATATTTCGCAAGAACACCACGGGTATAACGCGGGGGAAGGGGCGACCACCCAGTGCGGCGCGCCTCCAACTCGGATTCATCGACGAGTAAGTCGATGCTCCGAGCTGCGATATCGACCCGTATCAGATCACCATCGCGCACGAAGGCAATGGGACCTGCATCCACTGCCTCGGGAGCTACGTGGCCGATACACAGTCCGGTTGTGCCACCTGAGAATCGCCCGTCCGTCAAGAGTAATACATCTTTCCCCAGTCCCGCTCCCTTGATTGCGGCTGTGACGGCAAGCATCTCGCGCATTCCCGGTCCGCCCTTGGGCCCTTCGTAGCGAATCACGACGACATCGCCGGCGGTGATTTCGCCGTTTGTCAATGCGTCCATAGCGGCGCGCTCGCGCTCAAACACGCGGGCCGGACCTTCGAAGGTTGCCGCGTCGAATCCGGCTGTCTTGACGACAGCACCTTCCGGCGCGAACGAACCGTTGAGAATCGTGATGCCGCCGGTTGCGTGGATCGGGTTGTCGAGGGTTCGAAGAACCTCGCCGTCCAATGCGTCGAGATTCATGTCGGCGAGGTTTTCCGCCATTGTCTTTCCCGTGATGGTGAGGGCGTCGCCGTGCATGAGCCCGGCGTCAACAAGCGCCTTCATGAGAACGGGGAGCCCGCCGCGACGGTCGACGTCGTTCATGACGTACTTACCGAAGGGCTTGAGGTCACCGAGGTGAGGAACCTTTGCGCCGATGCGGTTGAAGTCGTCGAGAGTGAGCGGAACTTCGGCTTCGTTGGCGATCGCGAGAAGGTGAAGGACAACGTTCGTCGAGCCTCCGAGTGCCATCGCAATCGCAATCGCATTTTCAAATGCCTTGATGGTGAGAATGTCGCGGGCAGTTTGTCCTCGATCGAGCATGCCGACGACGGCCTCGCCCGATCGGTGAGCGAAATAGTCGCGGCGGCGGTCATACGAGGCAGGCGACGCGGACCCCGGAAGACTCATGCCCAGCGCTTCGGCGACAGACGCCATGGTGTTGGCCGTGTACATTCCGCCACACGCACCTTCGCCGGGGGCGAACGCGCATTCAATCCGACGGGCGTCTTCAGCACTCATTTTTCCGGCCTTAACTGCTCCGACCGCTTCGAACGAATCAATGATGGTGATGTCTTTTTCGGTGCCGTCTTCTAACTTCACCCAGCCCGGCGCAATCGAACCGGCATAGAGGAAACAACTCGCGAGATCGAGACGAGCCGCGGCCATGAGCATGCCGGGGATGGACTTGTCACACCCCGCGAGAAGAACGGTGCCGTCAAGGCGCTCGGCCTGAACAACGGTTTCCACCGAGTCGGCAATTACTTCACGTGAGACGAGCGAGAAGTGCATCCCTTCGTGACCCATCGAAATGCCATCCGAAACTGAAATCGTGCCGAACTGCAGCGGGTACCCGCCACCGGCGTGAACGCCTTCTTTTGCGGCCTGCGCGAGGCGACCGAGCGAAAGGTTACAGGGCGTGATCTCGTTCCACGAACTCGCAATACCGATTTGAGGTTTGTCCCAGTCCGCGTCTCCCATCCCCACGGCACGGAGCATTCCGCGCGAGGTGGTCGCTTCGATTCCATCGGTGACGACCCGCGAGCGCGGTTTGCGGTCAATCTCAGTCATTCTCCTATCCTACAAACCATTGGCGTGCTAGCGCGCGGTCGGTGACGGTATCGTTATCGGCGGAGGTTTCGCCATGAAAAAGTTCCTGCTCAACGGCAGCTTTCTCAGCGCCATTTTTTCCGTTTTCGGGCTCGTCAAATCAACGGTGTCCGGCAAACGCGACTGGAAACTCGCTCTTTTGTGGATTTCCTGGATCGTGAGCCTCATCGCCATCATCGCGGCAATCTCTGACCCCGACGACGACGATTACGCCGAGTAGTTTTTGTATGAATGACGAAAGCCGACCCGGAGGGGTCGGCTTTCGCGCACAACAGTTCGGCTAACGAAGCGCCTTGAGCAACTGAGGCTTCGACATCGTCGAGTAACCGGCTACACCACGGGTCTTTGCTGCGGCACGAAGCTGGGCGACTGACCACGACGCGTCGGGCGCCCCGGTGAGGGCTTCCTTGACGCCAGCAGCGGCCTTGGCCGCACTCGACTTCACGGTCTTGCTGACAACCTTGGCTTCCGTCGCAATGGTCTTGGCCGCCTTGTTCGCGCGAGCCTCAGCGGTCTTGGCTGCGGCCGTCGCCTTGCTCTTGACGTCCTTGCTGACGGTCTTGGCGGTCTTGGTCGCCTTCTTGACGACCTTGGTGCCTTCGCGCTGTGCCTTCTTGACGACCTTGGTGCCTTCGCGCTTGGCTTGGGCAGCGAGTTTGTTTACCTCGCGTGACGCGTCGTCGGCGAAGCCACCGGCGCGCTTGGCCGCGTCTGCGGCGAGGTTACGAGCGGCGTCGGCAAGCTGGTCGGCTTTTTTGTCGGCGCGCGACACCATCTTGGAAAGATTTTGGAAAAAACTCATGGAAAAACATCCTTACTATTTTGAGTGATTCGTGTGTCGCCGATGAGCGCGACATCCTGAGTTTACGCAATGTCGTCGGGAAAGTCGGGAAATACACAGTTACGGCAGCGCCACGGTCACGGCACCAAGCGTCGTCATCGCGATTCCCCCGATGGTCCGCATCGCAACAACGCGGTCCTGCGACTTCGCGAACCAGTCGCGGGCGGCTCCGGCGGTCAGGGCGTAAATCGCATCTCCTGAGATACCGAAGACGACAAAAATCACGCTCAGAAGAATCATCTGAAACACGATCGGCGTGCCGCTGGATACGACGAACTGCGGGAACGCGGCAGAGAAGAACACGATTGTCTTTGGGTTCGACAGACCGACGAGGATTGATTCGCGCAGGATGCGCGAACTCCTGGGTTCAACGGCGGGGGTCGTCAGGTCGAGACCGACCCGTCGATGTCGAATCGCCGTGATCCCCAGATATATGAGGAAACCCGCTCCGGTCAGTCGGATGATGTTCATGAGAAGTTCGTTCGATTGAATGAGAACACCGAGACCGACCGATACCGCGAACGCCTGGATGAGAACCCCGATTCCGTTACCCACAACGGTCAACACGGCTCCGCGCTTTCCGAGGACGAGCGCGCGCGAAATAGCGAACATCACAGACGGCCCGGGGATTGCGATGATGACCAGTGAAAACGCAATGAACGTGAGGAGGTTCTCGAGTGGAATCACACCAGCAGTCTAAGACCGGTCCGACATCAGTGCCCGGGCCGATCGGTGCGGGCGCACTTTTCGGTAAGGCGAAGACATTCTGAAAGATTTTGCCTTGTCGTGACATAGTCAAGGTAAGTCACAAAGGAGCCCCCTTGTCCCCCGACGATTTCACCGAGCGTTTCGCTGGTTTGCGCGTGCCCATCGCGAAGTTTCTGTATCGCCGCGTCGAGGTCAAGGACGTAGACGACCTGTCGGCAGAAGTGTTCGAAATCGCATGGCGCAGGGGTGGCGCCGTCACAGTTGGCGAGGAACTGCCCTGGCTTTACCGCGTCGCGACGAACTTGGTCGCGAACCATCGCAGAAAAAATGCGCGCGCCCAGAATTTGCTGGCCGCGATCGTTGCACCGGACACCTCGCCATCCGCCGAATCCATTGCTGTCGCCGACATCGCCCTCGCTGACGCGTGGGGGAGGCTGCCCGCGCCATCTCGCCAGATTTTGGCTTTGACCGCGCTCGACGGGCTCAGCGTCACAGAGACGGCGTTGGCCCTCGACATCACGGCGAATGCGGTTTCCGTCCGCCTCAATCGAGCTCGCAACCAATTGCGCGTCGCGCTCGCAGAAACCGCGTGAAAGATTTCCCGTCGAGAAGACATAACCAGAGTATGAACAAGCCAACCGACGATTCACTCGACGACCGCCTCCGCAACTCTGACCCCGCTGATGCTGAGGTGAAGGTTTCCCCGAAAGGTCTGCCCAAGTCAGCGACTTCCGGGCACAATCCCATCCGCGACTGGTGGCTGACCACCTCGACTCGGGTTCGCCGATCGTTGGCAGGCGGTGTTGGTGTCGCCGCGGCGGCTGGTGTTGTCGTAGCCGGAACATTCGGCACGGCGAGCGTGCCGCTCATCGTCTTGGCAGACAATTCGGGTGCCGAGTCGATGTCGGCCCAATCCCCCGCCGTCAGTGATTCCAAAATGATGATGCCCTACCTGTCATACGAATATGTCGCGGGCGACAACCTGTCGACGTCGACAGGGCGTGGCCGTGTCTATCGACTCGATTTGGCGGGCACTCCGGAATCAGTGTTAACCAACGCGGCGAGCTACTTCGGTGTTTCCGGGGAACCTCAGAAGTCTCAATACTTTGACGCGGCGTGGCCGTCGTATGTTGTCGGACCAGAGGACTATTCCGCGCCCAGCGTCACGGTCAGTTGGAAGGGCACGGGATCGTGGTGGTATTCCAACCCCGCCGCATATCCCGAACAGAAGTGCCTGCAGGAGAAGCGTGTTGGGAAGGGTGCCGATGCTTATATTGAGTGCGTCGAATACGAACCCGCGATAACAGGGCTGAACCCGGACGAGGCGGAAACCCGTCGATTGGCGACCGAATTCTTTACCGCGATGGGAGTCTCGTTCGAGTCGGCCGACATCACCGTCATGGCCGACGAGTGGTCATCATTTGCGAGCGTCGCGCTGAAGGTTTCAGGACAACCCACTGCTATCGAATGGTCAATCTCGTGGTCGGGCAACGGCGAATTGTCGTGGGCACAAGGCAACTCGGTCGCGATTGTTGACGCCGGCGAATTCGACACCGTGTCGGACGCCGCGGCCGTCGAACGCCTCGCGGATTGGCGCTGGTTCGGCGCAGGGCCGACGGACTATCAGGGCGGAATGATGTGGGCAACGCGATCCTCGGTTGATTCCGGTTTCGACGCGATGGACGGCGACGCGGTGACCGGTGAGCTCGTCGAGCCGACAGAACCCGCCGTTGATCCCACGGAAGAGCCGGTTCCTGCCGAAAGCACTGAACCAGTTCCCGCGGAGACTGATTCGCCAGTTATTGAGCCGACCGAGGAGCCAATTCCGCTGCCAACGGACGGTGAAATCCCCGTCGAAACAATTACCATCGTCGAATCGAAATCGGTCTTGCTGCTCGTGTGGGATGCGAACGGCGCCGCATGGCTTGTTCCCGGGGTCGCCTTGACGGGAACGGACTGGTGGTGGCAGACCGTCATCACTCTCGTGGAGGGGGTCATCCAACTTCCCGAGCCAATGCCGATCGAACCCATGATCGATCCAATGCCGATCGACTAAGTGCGAGTATCAAGTTATTGAAGTGACCAACTGTTAACGAGCCTTCGCCCACTGTGCTTTTGGCATGGCCAGACCCCGTCTAGACAGGCCCGTTCCCGACCTGCACCTCTCGCCCGCACTTGACGGCGTGAAGTCGCTGATGGGGAACGACATCGGCACCAGCGAGAGACTCATTCTTCTCACGATTGACGAAATCAGGAAGCACGGCCCGTCCGAGTTCAACGCTCGAATCGTGTGCGACCGCCTCGGCGTCAAGCAATCGATGATTCCCTATCACTTCGGGAGCCGCGAGCACCTAATCGCCGAAGCAACGATTTGGGCGTATCGAGATTGGTCGCAGTACCCTCTCGACATTTTGAAGAAAACAACAGGCGACGCAGAGAAGAGGTTGCGCGCGTTACTCGAGGCAAAAAACGAATGGTCGTCTCGAATGGGGCCCGTATCGCTCCTGATTCACTATCCTCTAATGTCCGAGAAGGTAAACCAACTACTTGAAGACGCGCACGGCGACGAAATGCGTCGAAGGCTCATCTTTCAAACCGCCGTTTTGGGATATCTCATTTTGGACATCCGGAACGGCTCGACCACCCCGATCGATTTCGACGAGACGAACCCGCCCGGAGCGGAATTGGGGCTCCAGCACCCCAGCGAATTTCTCACAGCGAACAGTGTTCTCTGGGCATCCCACGGTCTATCCCTCTGGTTGAGCGGCAGGCACTTAGCATCAAAATTTTTTGCACGACTTTCGGTTGACAAGATTGGACTGCAATTTGCCGTCAAGAAGCACATGGACGAGATTATTGCGATCGCCAAAGGGCGGTGATTCGTTGAGCTCGGGTCATCGAACGACGCGCTCAAACACCCCCACGATGCACAGCTACCTGACAGCCATCAACCAGCCATCGCTGAAAGCGCTGCCATAGCGCTGGCGACCACCTCGTCGTCCGACCATTCAGCAAGGTCGCGCGCAACGCCGCCGCCGTTGAACGCGAGAAGCACGGGCACGCCGAAGCACTTGTAGCCGTTGACCCAGAAGGGCCAGAGCCCCGGGTTGTGGGGGTCGACCCAGTTGATAACGTCAGCTTCTGTGTCCCAGAACACGTCGTCGAAGGCAAGCCACAGCTTGTCGAGGAGACCACTGCCGAGCCCGGCGAGAGCGCCCACCTTGTCGCTCGGGAGCGGCGGGGTGAACTCCACGCTTTCGGCCCGAAGCACCCCAACGGGCAGCGTCACCACAGCGAGGTCCGCCCGCAACTGAGCGCCGTCGACCGAGTACACGGTGACGCCCTCGTCGCCGTACTCAATTTCCGAAACCACCCATTCCAGCCGGACATCGAGCCCGGTAGCCAGATAATCGGTGATCGCCCCATACCCCTTGTCAAGCATCGCATCCTCGCCACGAATCGCCTTGCCCTCGTCGAGAGCGGCAATCGCTAGTTCTGACGCGTTTGTCCCATACTCATTGCTCACCTCGACCGAGAGCGCCCACTGTTGAGTGGCGTTTAAGTTGTCAGGTAACAGATCTGAAAGAGGGCGAGCCTCGGCGTTGCCAGCGTCCAACGCCCTCTTCGTCAGCTCCTCGAAGAACAACCATGCTTTCCTGCTGCCGCCAATCTCGTTGTCGTAGTCAAAAGCAATCGTTTCGACTCCTGCATCCGCCGCCAGTTGCATCATCGGATTGTTGGTGACCCCGTGAATCCACGACGGGCCGAGGTCGGCCAGCGCTCCCCCGAAAGGCACGGTGTGGGCTCGACCGCCAGTGCGGTCGCGAGCCTCCAGCACGATCACTTCACGCCCAGCATCGACGAGGGCTCGGGCCGCGGCGAGGCCAGCAAATCCGGCACCGATCACCAGCACCGTGCCCGGGATGTCGGAAATCTCGGCTGCCGCGCGACGCCCGCTCTCGAGAGCACCGTGCGTAGTTGCAGGAGCGCTGGATGATGTCCCTTCACCCGCGAAGTGCAGTGGACCCACGGGGGCGGCAAGCAAAGTTCGTGCATCCATCCCCACGGCGCTCGGGGCAAGGAACGAGTAAGAGCCCTCAGCAAAAGGGTCCGTTGACCACGAGGTGCGAAGAAACGAGGTCGGACGTTCCGGAACGTCACCCGTTATGGCGCCGTTGCCAGGGCCGCCGGCCACCGATGCCGATCGCTTCGAAGGAGCGCAGGCTGCCAAGGCGAAAGTCGTGCCGAGGGCGAGACCACCCAGCACGAGAGACCGCCTGCTGAGGTTGACACCGCTCAGCGCCAGCATGCCAGGGATCGACACAGAGAGGCTCACGACAAAATGGTACTGCCGCGGTCACTAGTCTGAAAAGCCCGAGAACCGCGGCAAGGGTACCGTGTCCGTGATCAGCTAACAGCCAACTGTTTGGCGATTA
>JBEENB010000044.1:0-7643 GCA_041192365.1 Actinomycetota bacterium
ATATTCCAGCCCTTTTCGGGAATTCTGACTCTCTTCGACCTCGTTCCCGTGTTCTTCGCCGGGTGGTTCATTTTCCTGGCGCGAAACGCTCACGAAGGATTGGGGTTCCTCCGCCTCTACCAATCGCAGTTCGTCGTGTCGATCGCGGGTTGTGTAGCGGGGCTTTGGCCGCTTATCACTATGGATACCTCGCTGAGCCTTCTGGAGTACGAGGATGTCCCCTCATTCGAGATGGTCGGGACGCTGATCACGGGTTTCATTCCGGCGTTGGCGTCGATCGCTTCGCTCATTTTCGCTGGCGTCGCGCGGGCACGTTACCGCCGAAGCATCGCGAAAGGCTAGGCGAGCTCGGCGTCCACGCGCGCGGACAGTTCAGCCGCGGAAACTCCGGTGAGGCCTGATTCGTCGTGAGTTCCCTCCGGGTAGGTTCCGTGCAGTCCTGGCAGCGGGCGAGCTACGAAACCAGCATCACGAGCGCCGAGTGTTGATGACCTAACGCACATCTCGGACTGAAGGCCGACGAGATCAAGTTCCGTCACGCCCTGCTCGCGGAGCCACCCAGCCATGTCGGGGTTGGATTCGAAGACGTCCTTGGTCGTCTTTCGCCAAACGCGTTCACCATCGGCGGGAGCAAGCGTGAGTTCCCAGAAGTATTCGCCCGGCGCATCCATCTCGTCGGTGTCGCCATCGTTTTGGACCCAGACCACGAGTTCGTCGCTATCGCGCGCCGCCTCGACTCGGTCACCAATTCGTTCAAGCAGCGCCTCGTGATCGGGCACGGGCCAGTCCCCCGCGAATCCCCAGTTCTGGACGTCGACGACGAGAAGTGCACGAGACACGGTTTGCCTACTTTCCGATGACGAGCGCGGCGAGGGTCTTCTTGCCGCGACGAAGGATGGACACACCGCCCGCGAGAGTGCGGTCGCCGACCAGGTCGGTTTCGGCGGTGACGGCCTCGTTATTGATTGCGACACCGCCCTGCTGAATGGCGCGGCGGGCGTCGGACGCGGATGAGCACAGCCCCGACTCAACGAGGGCCGCGGTCACGAGCGTATCAGCGGTAACGGTGGCCTGCGGAAGTTCGGCGGTCGCACCGGCAACAGTCTCGGCGTCGAGTGCGAACAGATCGCCGTTTCCGAACAGGGCTGCACTGGCCGCAACCACCGCATCGGCCGCCGCGTCTCCGTGAACGAGAGCGGTGACGTGCCACGCGAGCGTGCGCTGGGCTTCTCGTTTGGCTGGCTCGGACTCAACCTGGGCGGCCAGCGTCTCGATTTCGGCGCGAGACAGGAACGTGAATACCTTGAGTCGGTCGATGACGTCGGCGTCAAGAGTGTTAAGCCAGAACTGATACATCGCGTACGGCGAGGTCAGGTTTGGGTCGAGCCAGACCGCGTTGCCTTCGCTCTTGCCAAACTTTGTCCCGTCAGAGTTGGTGATGAGCGGCGTGCCGATTGCGTGAGCCGAGACGCCCTCGACCTTGTGAATCAAGTCTGTGCCGCTCGTGAGGTTCCCCCACTGGTCGCTTCCGCCGGTTTGGAGGACGCAACCGTATTGTCGGTACAGCTCGAGGAAGTCGAGAGCTTGCAGGACCTGGTAAGAGAACTCGGTGTACGAAATCCCGGCCTCGGAATTCAGTCGGGCGCTGACCGCGTCCTTCTTGAGCATCGTGCCGACCCGGAAGTGCTTGCCGATTTCGCGCAGGAAGTCGATGGCCGACATCGGCTGGGTCCAGTCGAGGTTGTTGACAAGACGGGCGGGGTTCTTCCCCGAGAAATCGAGGAACTTCGAGATTTGCGCGCCAAGGTAACCGACCCATTCGGTGACCGTCTCACGGTCGTTGAGGGTACGTTCAGCAGTGGGCTTGGGATCACCGACAAGACCCGTCGAGCCGCCGACCAACCCCAGCGGGTTGTGCCCCTTCAATTGGATGCGCCGCAACAACAAGAGCTGCACGAGGTTGCCGAGGTGCAGGCTCGGGGCGGTCGGGTCGAACCCGCAGTAATAGGTGATGGGCGCGCCCTCGAAGAGCGCCTTTAGTTCCGCGGCGTCGGTGGATACGTGAACAAGACCACGCCACTGCAGTTCGTCCCACAGTGTGGGGAACGACGAGTCATTCGCTTGCCTGGCAAGCACGGTCGAGTCGGTCACGACAATCCCTTTCGTGCCGCGGCAACGGCGGTGGTGAGTGCGGCCAATTGTTCGGCGACGCGGGTTGGCGCGGTGCCGCCGCGGCCCGTGCGCGACGCAACGGAACCTTCGATCGTCAGAACGCTGCGAACCTCGGCCGTGAGGTGCGCCGAGATCGAGGCGTAATCGGCGTCGGACGGTTGGTCGAGCTCGAGTCCGTTCTGTTCACAAAACTGAACAAGAGACCCGGTAATCTCGTGCGCTTCGCGGAACGGCACGTTCTGTCGAACGAGCCACTCGGCGACATCGGTTGCGAGCGAGAATCCCTGTGGCGCGAGTTCGGCCATGCGGTCGGTGTCGAACGTCACCGTCTCGACCATTCCCGCCAGCGCCGGCAACACCATCGTCAACGTATCGACGGTGTCGAAGACGGGTTCCTTGTCCTCTTGCAGGTCTCGGTTGTAGGCGAGCGGCAACCCCTTGAGCGTCGTCAGCAACCCCGTGAGGTTTCCGATGAGACGTCCGGCTTTGCCGCGCGCGAGCTCGGCGATGTCGGGGTTTTTCTTCTGGGGCATGATGCTCGAGCCGGTCGAGTACGAATCGTGGAGGGCAATGAACCCGAATTCTCGAGTCGCCCAGATGATGAGGTCTTCCGAGAGCCGCGAAATATCGATGCCGATCTGTGCGCCGATGTAGGCGAATTCGGCCACCACGTCACGGGAACTCGTGCCGTCGATCGAGTTGTCCGCCGCGTGCGCAAAACCGAGTTCCGTGGCGATTGCGTCGGCATCGAGGTTCAGGCTGTTGCCAGCGAGGGCTCCGCCGCCGTAGGGCGACACCGCCGCACGGCCGGACCAATCCCGAAGGCGTTCGATGTCGCGAACGAGAGGCCAGGCGTGAGCAAGAAGCGTGTGTGCCAGCAACACGGGCTGGGCGTGCTGCAGGTGCGTTCGCCCGGGCATAATCGCGGCGGGATGCGCCTCGGCCTGCGCGACTAGTGCGTCGATGAGGTGCGTCAGCTCGACCGACAGCGCCCTCGCGGCATCCAGCAGGTACATGCGCGTGAGCGTCGCAATCTGGTCGTTGCGGCTGCGTCCGGCGCGGATGCGCCCGCCCAACTCCGAGCCCACCTCGGCAATGAGGGCGTTTTCGAGAGCGCCGTGGACGTCCTCGTCGGATTCCTGCGCTACGAGTGCTCCCGAATCGATTGCCGCCGCGACGCGATCGAGCCCAGAGAGCATGTCAGACAGGTCCGACTCGGTCAACAGTCCGGCTTTGGCCAGCGCACGAGCGTGAGCCCGAGACCCGACGATGTCATAAAGGGCGAGTCGCCAATCGAAATGGGTTGATTTCGACAGCCGAACCAGTTCAGGAGAAGGGCCGCTCGAAAAGCGTCCTCCCCACAAGGAACCCTCGTTCGTCGCCATTGGTCAATCCTACGGTTACAGCCGTTAGGACTGGGTGAGGAGGAAGTGCAGCAGCGCCTTCTGCGCATGAAGGCGGTTTTCGGCCGCATCCCAGACGACGCTCTGTGGTCCGTCGATAACCTCGGCATCGACCTCTTGCCCACGATAGGCAGGAAGGCAGTGGAGGAAGATGGCGTCGTCCTTGGCGGCAGCGAGGAGCTCGGTCGTGACACCGTATCCCGCGAAGTCGGCGACGCGCTTTTCCTTTTCGGATTCCTGACCCATCGAGATCCAGGTGTCGGTCACGACGACGTCGGCATCGACCAGCGCATCTGCGACGGCGTCCGTCACGAGAACAGAACCGCCGGTTTCACCAGCGATTCGCGTCGCGGTCTCGTGCGCCTCGACCAGCGGTTGATAGTTCGCCGGGGTCGCGATACGAACGTTTATCCCCGCGATCGCGCACGCGACGAGGTACGAGTTCGCCATGTTCGACGACCCGTCACCAACAAACGCGACGATCAACTCGGCGAGGCTCCCCTTGTGTTCGCGAATCGTCATGAGGTCGGCGAGCAACTGGCAGGGGTGGAAGTCATCCGACAACGAATTGATGACGGGCACAGTGGAATGGGCCGCCATCTCGTCGATGTCGGACTGAGCGAACGTGCGCCACACGATCGCGGCAACCATTCGGTCGAGCACCCGCGCGGTATCCGCGATTGATTCTTTCGCTCCGAGCTGCGACTCCCCCGCCTGAATAATGAGCGGATTGCCGCCGAGGTCGGCGACACCGACGCTGAACGACACTCGCGTTCGCGTGGACGGTTTGTCGAAAACGAGGGCAACCGACTTTGGGCCGGCGAGGGGCTTGTGCGCGTAGGGGTCGGCTTTCATCGCGATGGCCAGGTCGATGATCTGTTGTTGTTCGGCGGGGGTGATGTCGTCATCGCGACGGAAGTGACGGGCCATGGCTACTCTCCTTTGTCCGGGGTGACTTCGGTGCCCACACCTTCGGGAGTGAACACTTCGAGCAAGATGCTGTGTGGCTCGCGCCCATCAATAATTGCGGCCTTGGGAACGCCGCCGTCGATCGCAGCGACACACGCGGCCGCCTTGGGAATCATGCCACTCGACAGGGTCGGAAGCATCGCCCTCAATTCAGTTGACGTGATGCTCGATATGAGGGTCGCGGTGTCGGGCCAGTCTGCATAGAGGCCAGGGACATCCGTCAGGATCATCAGTTTGTGCGCGCCGAGGGCGATCGCAAGAGCGGCTGCAGCGGAATCGGCGTTCACGTTGAGGCTCTGTGCGGGCTCGTCAATATCCGCGGCGATAGTGGACACAACGGGAATCGCACCGGCGTCAAGTGCGGCAAGGATCGACGTCGGGTCGACCGACACAACCTCGCCGACCAAACCGAGATCCACGTCGTCACCGTTGACGCGGGTCAAGCGTCGGCCGTCAAACAGGCCGTGGTCACCCGGAATACCGGTTGCGGTTACGCCGTGTTCGTTGATGAGCGTGACGAGTTCCCCCGAAATGTGTTCGGTGAGGACCTGCCGAACGACACCCATCGCTTCGGGGCTCGTGTAACGATAGCCAGCACGGAAATCCGACGGGATTCCGAGGGACGCCAGCATCTCGGTGATTTGTGGACCACCACCGTGCACAATGACGGAACGGACGCCGACGGTCCGCAGGTACACCATGTCTTCGGCGAATCGTTCCTTCAGCGCATTAGACACCATTGCGCTTCCGCCGAACTTGATGACGACCGTCTTGCCGGCGAACGACTGCAACCACGGCAGGCTCTCGATGAGCACCTGCGCCTTGACGGCGGCGCTGCTGATTGGCCTGGTCGTTGACATTAGGACGAGTACGCGCTGTTCTCGTGGACGTAATCGTGAGTGAGGTCGTTCGTGTAAATCGTCGCGGACGCTTCCCCGACGTGAAGGACGATGTCGAGCTGCAGCGCGCGCGGCGTGATGTCGACCTCGTCGCGAGGTCGGTCGGGGCCACCCGCAGAGCACACGCGAACCCCGTTCATGAGAACATCGACGTGGTACGGGTCGAATTCGGCCGACGTAGTACCGATCGCGGCGAGCACTCGCCCCCAGTTGGGATCGTTGCCAAAGACGGCGGCCTTGAAGAGATTGTTTCGGGCGATCGAGCGACCGACCTCAACCGCGTCCGACTCGGTTGCGGCCTCGGTCACCGTGATCGTGATGTCGTGAGACGCGCCTTCGGCATCCCGCTGCAACTGTCGCGCAAGGTCGATACACGCGTCGGTCAACAGTGCAGTGAAGTCGTTGAGGTCGGGCTCGGTTCCGCTCGCGCCCGAGGCCATGAGCGTGACCTGGTCGTTGGTCGACATGCACCCGTCCGAATCGAGTCGGTCAAACGAGACACGAGTCGCGGCGCGAAGAGCGTTGTCCAATTGGTTGGCCGTCAACACTGCATCGGTCGTGATGACCACGAGCATCGTGGCGAGCCCGGGCGCGAGCATTCCAGCGCCCTTCGCCATTCCGCCGATGCGGTACCCGGCACCCTTGCGCGTGACGGTCTTGGACACCGAGTCAGTTGTCATAATCGCCTCGGCGGCGTCCTGCCCGCCATCGCGATTGAGAACCGTCGCCAGCGCCGCGACGCCCGCGAGAATCTTGTCGACCGGAAGTTGATCGCCGATCAAGCCAGTGGAGCAGACGAGGACATCGCTGCTCGAAGTTTCGAGGGCCGAACCGACAGCCTCGGCGGTCGAGTGAGTCGCCTGGAACCCCAGCGCCCCGGTGAAACAGTTCGCGCCACCCGAGTTGAGGATGATGGCCGAAACCTGGCCGTCCTTGATGACTTCGCGCGACCAGAGGATGGGGTTCGCCTGGCTGCGATTGCTGGTAAACACTGCGGCGGCGGCGTTGAGCGGACCGAGGTTTCGAACCAGCGCCAGGTCCTTGTTTCCGCCCGACTTGATTCCCGCGGCAATTCCCGCCGCGACGAACCCTTCGGGGTAGGTCACGGTCACGGCGCGACTCCGATTGTCGTGAGGCTCAGGGCTTCATCGAAACCGAGTGCGATGTTCGCCGACTGAATCGCCGCACCCGCCGTGCCCTTGCCGAGGTTGTCGATGGCAACAGTCGCCACGGCGCGCTTCGCTCTGTCGTCAAGCGCGACCTGAACGTGGGCCGCATTCGACCCGAGAACGTCGGCAGTTCGAGGCTGTTGTCCCTCGGGGAGCATCGTGATGAATTGGTGTTCTGCGAAGGCTTCCTCGAATGCGGAGCGTAGATTGCCCAACGTCACACCGTCCCGAACGGTCGCCGTGTTAGTCGCGAGGATTCCGCGCGACATCGGAACCAGAATCGGGGTGAAGGACAGCGCAAATCCCTGTTGCCCGGTCGAAAGCGACCGAAGGTTTTGCACGATTTCGGGGTTGTGACGGTGTGTACCGCCGACGGCATAGGCGGACGCACTGCCCAGGATCTCGCTGGCGAGAAGTTCTTCGCTGGCTCGGCGGCCCGCGCCCGATACCCCGACTGCTAAAACCGACACGAGGTCGGTGGCCTCGATCAAATCGTGTTTCACAAGCGGCGCAAAACCGAGCGTCACAGCGGTGGCGTTACAGCCGGGGACCGCGATTCGATCGGCGTCGCGCAGCAGACCACGTTGCGTCCCAAGTTCCGGCATTCCGTAAACCCACGGCTGCGCGAAATCGCCGCCGTAAAACTGCGCCCAATCGTCGGCCGAGGTTAGCCGATGGTCTGCGCCGCAGTCGACGACAAGCTGCGCGTCAATCGCATCGCCGAGTTGTCCCGACATCCCGTGCGGCAAAGCAAGGAATACGACATCGTGGCCGTTCAGTGTTTTCGCGCCGGTTTCCTGCAGAGTCAGCCCAAGGCTCGACAGGTGCGGATGCAAAGACCCGAGCGGCTTGCCCGCATTCGAATTCGCGGTTACCGTGACGACGTCGAGTTCAGGATGGCTAGCCAGAAGCCGCACGAGTTCGCCGCCCGCGTAACCGCTGGCACCGGCGACCGCAACCCGCAGAGCCACGACTATTCCCGAATCGTTGCGTTGTGACGGGAAGCGGCAACAGCGACGCCCGCCAGCTTG
>JBEENB010000045.1:0-7511 GCA_041192365.1 Actinomycetota bacterium
GCATTCGTTCTGCCACAACAACGCTACGGTGGAGGCGTGACCGACCACGACGAGGAACTGTCTGAGACCGCGCGCATCGCTCGCGACCTCATCCGGTTCAACACGTCGAATTGGGGGAACGGCGTCGCCAACAGCGAGACCGAGGCCGCTCATTACGTCGGCGATTACCTCGAATCCCTCGGACTGACCGCCAACTACATTGACTCCGAGCCGGGCCGCACCTCCGTCATCACCCGCGTCGAGGGTGCTAACCCCGAACTTCCCGCTCTTGTCGTTCACGGGCACCTCGACGTCGTTCCGGTCGACCCCGACCACTGGAGCGTCGACCCTTTCGCGGGCGAGATCCGCGACGGCATGCTCTGGGGCCGCGGGGCAGTCGACATGAAGGACATGGACGCCATGATCCTCACCGCCCTGCGCGAAATCCTCGAGAGTGGCCGTAAACCGAACCGCACCCTCATCGTCGCGTTTTTCGCCGACGAAGAGAACGGCGGAAAGTACGGGTCGCACCACGTCGTCACCCAACACCCCGAGCTGTTCGCGGGCGCCACCGAAGCCATCAGCGAGGTCGGCGGATATTCCGTCACCATCGGCGACCAGCGCGCGTACCTGTTGCAGACGGGGGAGAAAGCCCTCATCTGGTCGACCCTGACGGCGCACGGGACGGCGGCGCACGGCTCACGTGTCATGCCGAACAACGCCGTCACGAAACTCGCCGAGGCGGTCGTGAAACTGGGCCGCGAACAGTGGCCCGTTCAGATGACCCGCACGACAACCGCGTTGGTCGCGGCAGTCGCCGAGATTCTGGGTCTCGACCCGGCGGGCGACCCACGGGACATCATTCGTGCCACGGGTCTCGCCGCAGGTTTCCTCGAACCGTCGCTGTCGGCCACCTCGAACCCGACCCAACTGAACGCTGGCTACAAGCACAACGTCATTCCCGATTCCGCGAGCGCCGCCATCGACATTCGCCCCCTTCCCGGCGAGGAGGACGCGGTGTTGGCGCGGGTGCGCGACATCGTCGGTCCCGATATCGACGTGTCGATCGTGACCCAGGACATTGGGCTCGAGAACTCGTTCGACACGCCAATCGTTGACGCGATGGCGAAGGCTCTGCGCGCGCAGGACCCGGGCGCCACGATGCTTCCGTACCTGCTGTCGGGCGGCACCGACAACAAGGCTCTCGCGCTGCTCGGTATCGCGGGGTATGGGTTCGCGCCGCTACGTCTGCCCGCCGACCTCGACTTTCCGTCGCTTTTTCACGGGGTTGACGAGCGCGTTCCGCTCGACGCGCTCGATTTCGGTCACCGCGTCCTGACCGATTTCCTTCTCGATTACTAGAACAATGGGCGTATGACACCCCTGGACTACATCAACATCGTCCCCGCGCTGGTCCTCGGGCTCATCCAGGGGCTGACCGAATTCTTGCCGATTTCGTCGAGCGCCCACCTACGCATCGCCGGGTTGGTGATGCCCGGCGCGGAAGACCCCGGTGCGACGTTCACGGCGATCACCCAAATCGGCACCGAACTGGCGGTTCTGCTGTATTTCCGCAAAGACATCGCGAACATCTTTCGCTCGTGGTTCTTGTCGGTGTTTTCGCGCCGCCGCGGCGCCGGTCGTTTCCTGACCCCCGAACAGCGCGTTCAGGCTCGGCTCGGCTGGTACATCATCGTGGGAACGATTCCGATCGCCGTCCTTGGACTGATGTTTCAGGACACAATCCGCGAAACATTCCGTTCGCTCTGGTTGATTGGCGCGGTTCTCGTCATTTTCGGCATCATCCTGTGGATTGCGGACAAGGTCGGTCGTACCGATCGAGTCCTCGCCGACATGAAACTGCCGCAGGGAATCGCTATCGGGCTTGCTCAAGCACTCGCTCTGATTCCCGGCGTCTCACGCTCCGGCGCAACAATCTCGATGGCGCGAGCACTCGGGTTCAATCGCGCTGCCGCAGCCCGATTCGCCTTCCTTCTAGCAATCCCCGCCGTCCTCGCGAGCGGCATTTACGAGACCTATAGCGCCATTAAAGACCAAATCACGGGCGAGGGTGCAATTCCGACCATCCCGTTCACGTGGTACGAGATCGGTGCGGCGACGGCCGTCGCATTCGTGGTCGGGCTCGCGGTCATCGCGTTTCTCATGAACTACCTCAAGAAACACAGCTTCCTGCCGTTCGTGATTTACCGAATCCTGCTCGGCGGCACGATTCTCGTGCTGCTGACGATGGGCGTCATCCAGCCCTAGGAGCCCTGAGGTCCCTCGTCGCTCTTGCGCAGAAACTGTTCGAACTCGGCGGCGATCGCGTCGCCCGTTGCCTCGGGTCCCGTCGCCGCATCGCGGTCTTCTTCGAGTCGTGCAATGTAATCGCTCATGTCCTCGTCGCCCTCGGCGATTTCGTCGACCGACTCTTCCCACTCCTTCGCTTGCGCTTCGAATTCAGCGAGGTCGATGTCGAGATCGGCGATCGTGTTGAGTTCGGTCACGAGCGACAGTGTCACTTTCGGCGACGGCGAGTGAAGCGCATAGTGGGGAACACCCGCCCACAACGACAACGTCGGGATTCCGACCTGCTCAGCGAACTGGGCGACAACCGTAGTGATTCCGATGTGCCCCTCGTACTGCGAACGCTCGCAGTCGAACTGTTCGCGCACCTGCGCATTGTCGCTCGTTCTGCCGACCTCGATCGGGCGAGTGTGAGGGACCTCGGCGAGCGCCGCCCCCACCACAATGAGTCCGGTGATGTCGGCCGCGAGGGCTTCGTCGAGGAACGTCGCGGCGAATGTCGGCCATGACCGCGACGGCTCGGTTCCCAACAACACGTGGACGCTCGTCGAAATGTCACTCGGGGAATACAGGGTTGCGGTCGGCCAGTTGATTCGACGTCCCTCATCGGGGGTGAATTCGATGGTCGGACGGACCTGCTGGTAGTCGTAATAGACCTCGGTGTCAACCGAGAACGTCGAATCGAGAGCATAGCGGGCGATGACCGAACGAACCGCGCTCGTGGCCGCGTCTCCGGCGTCGTTCCACCCCTCAAACGCAACGATCAACGGGCGACCCGTTTTCGCAGAGAACACTGACATCGACGACCTTTCTGTACGCCTTCAACAATAGACGCGTCTAGACTCAACGACGTGAGTGCGACGAACCCCCTGGCCGTGTTGTGGGACCTTGACGGCACCATTATTGACTCCGAGCCGTACTGGCTACTGTCGGAACAACGCCTCGTCGACGAGTTCGGTGGAACATGGTCCGAAGCGGACGGTTTCGCGCTGATTGGTGCTGGTTTGAGTAATGCGGCGGAGCACCTGCAAGGGTTTGGGGTTGACTTGCCCGTCGACGAAATTGTCCAGCGCATGGTCGACGAAGTCGATGAAATGAACGCAAAGCAGATCCCGTGGCGACCCGGCGCACTCGAACTTCTTCGGAGCATCCACGACGCGGGGATTCCCCAAGTCATTGTGACGATGTCGTACCGAACGACGGCGAACTTCGTTGCGGACGAGGTCGGTCTTTTCGCGGGAGTCATCTGCGGTGAAGACGTCACGCATTCGAAGCCGCACCCCGAGCCCTATGTCATGGGTGCCGCTCTGGTTGGTGTGGACGCGAGCGAATGTGTGGCCCTTGAGGATTCCGTGCCGGGATCGGCGAGTGCCGTTGCGGCGGGTGCGGTCACGATCGCTCTTCCGCTGCACGTGCCTCTGCCCGAGAGCGAGAACTATACGATTTGGCACACGATGGTCGGACGCGATGTGTCGCACATTCGCGAGGTCTTCGCCAAGGCGCGTGCGTGAAACGACCTCGTCGTGGCCCGTTCCAGTGGGGCGACCGAGTCCAATTGACCGACGAAAAAGGTCGCCATCACACCGTGTCGCTCGTTGAAGGCGGTGAATTGCACTCCCATCGAGGCGTGCTGGGTCACGAAACACTGATCGGCCTGACCGACGGGTCGGTTGTCGCCAATTCGCACGGCACCGAATACCTCGCTTTTCGTCCGCTGCTCACCGATTTCGCGATGTCGATGCCACGCGGTGCCGCAATCGTGTATCCCAAGGACGCGGCCCACATCGTCACGTTCGGTGACATCTTTCCCGGCGCTGTCGTCGTCGAGGCCGGCGTCGGAAGCGGCGCTCTGAGCCTTGCCCTGCTGCAAGCGGTGGGGGAGTCGGGGTCAGTGACCTCGTTCGAACGCCGCGAGGAATTCGCCGAGATTGCAGCATCCAACATCGAGGCCTATTTCGGCGACAAGCCGACCAACCACCGCATCATTGTCGGCGACCTCGTCGAGTCCCTGCCCGACGCGTTCGGCGCGGGCGAGGTCGATCGGGTCGTGCTAGACATGTTGGCGCCGTGGGAGTGCGTCGACGCCGTCGGCGAGATTCTGGCACCCGGTGGCGTCATGGTGTCGTACGTCGCGACGGTCACGCAAATGTCGCGCACGGTCGAAGCGATTCGGCATCACGGTGGATTCACGCGAACCGAATCGACCGAGACGCTCGTTCGCGGGTGGCACGTCGAAGGGCTCGCCGTTCGCCCCGACCACCGCATGGTCGCCCACACCGGTTTCCTTGTGACGAGTCGTCGCTTGTCGCCCGGGGTCGTCCCGCCGAAAGCGCAGCGCCGAACCAAACCCGAGTTCGAGGATTCCGACATCGAGACGTGGACGCCCGGAGCGGTGGGGGACCGTGAACAGTCCGAAAAGCGCCTGCGCCGTGCCGTTCGTGACGCCGAGGCTCTTGCTGAAAACGCGCGCCGACTCGGCGAATAGACTGAGCGTGTCGAAAGAGGTTTCCGTGCGTTTCACTGCTCGCCCCGTTGCCCTGGCGCTTGTCGCTGCGCTGTCTGCTGTCGCTCTCGTGGGATGTTCGCCCGCGGGCAGTCCTTGCGAAAACCCTTTGGGGGAAAGCTCGGCGGGCCTCGTGTCCGTGTCGGGCCTCTTCGGCCAGACGCCGGTAGTCGATTTCCCGACACCGTTCGTCGGCCGTGACGCGGGCACAGCAACGGTGATTCCCGGCTCGGGTGACGTCATCGAATCCGGTTACTACGTCGACTTTGAGGCGACCGTGTACGCCGGTCTTGACAAGACTGTTCTCACGGCTACGGCTTACGGCGCGAACGATTCGCCCTCGCAACGAATTCTCGTCGTCGCTGAGTCCATCGTGCTGAGCGACGCTTTTCTTTGTCACCGGGCCGGTGAGCGGTTCACACTCACGGGAACGACCGGGGAGATTTTTGGTACCCAGAGCGGGAGCGGCGTGGATCCGAACGACACCGTCGTGGTCGTGTTCGACGTCATGGGTGTTTACCCGCATTCGGCAAGTGGCCTTCCGCAGTTTGCCCAGGACGGCATGCCCGCCGTGACGACCGCGCCAGACGGACGTCCGGGAATTGCGGTCCCCAACATCGCGCCTCCGACCGAACTTCGCATCTCGACTTTGACGATGGGCGATGGTGAGGTCGTCGCCGAAGGTCAAACGGTTGTCGTTCACTACACCGGAGTGGTGTGGGGCGGTGCGGTCTTTGATTCCACGTGGGACACCAACCGACCGATAGATCTCGTTGCCCAGTCGTTCATTGATAACGCCGGCATCGGAGTCGTCCCCGGCTTCGCCAAGGCCCTCATTGGTCAGACCGTCGGCTCTCGAGTGCTGGTGGCCATTCCGCCATCGGAGGGTTACCCCGCCGGCCAGGAACCGACGAGCATCCCGGCCAACGCGACGATGATCTTCGTCATTGATATTCTCGGAACGAAATAGTTTCGCTCACAAGGAAATGTCACGATTTGGTGAGTTACGCCAATTAGAGTGGCGTTGTGGTGGACAAATTTGACGCGGACGTTTCGGCAGAAGAGCGACTCTTCTGCCTGCTGCTTGCGCTTCTTCCGTCCAACCGCGGGATGTCCAAAGCCGACATCTTTAAGAACGTTCGGGGGTATCGCGACGAGTTCGGCGCAAACGGAGCAACCGACTCGCTGAACAAAAAGTTTGAACGCGATAAAGAAGAACTCAAGTCGATGGGCATCCCGCTCAAAACGTCGGAATCTGAGAACCCCGCCGACGCGGTGTACATCATCCCGCAGGACGAATACACGTTTGCGTTCAGCGCCGCCGAATTGTCCCTCTTGACCGCGGCGAGCGCCGTCTGGAGCGAAAGCGCACACTCGGTCGAAGCGAGCGAGGCCCGACTGCGTTTGTTGGCGGCCGATGGCGTCGATTCCGCGGCCGCTAACCTCGCTCCGCGCATCGACACGCACGACGCGGCGTATCCCGCGGTGTCCGAGGCAATTTCAAAGAACCAGGTCGTCCGCTTCCCGTACCTCAAACCGGGTGTCGCAAAGTACGAAATCCGAACCGTCACCCCGCTGTCCGTCGTCAACTATGACGGACGGTGGCACCTGCTCGCGTTCGATCACGACCGCGAAGCGGAACGCACCTTTTTGCTGCGTCGCATCGTCGGCAAGGTGTCGTCCGTGTCAAATGCCACGCCCGCGCAAAAACCGGACACGCGGGCAGCTGGGCTGTTTGTGGAGCACCTCGATGCGCTGTGGGATTCTCTTCACGCGACAATTCGGGTGACACCGGGAACCAAGGCATCGGTTGCCCTCGCGAACCGTCGCCACACCGCGATCGACGGAGACACCTACACGATTCACTTCTTGGACGAAGCGGTTCTCGCCGACGAGCTCTGCGAATACGGCGCCGAAGCAATCGTGTTGTCACCGGCGTCGTTGCGTGATGCCGTCGTTGCGCGACTCGAGAGGCTCGTGAGCGACCATGGCTAGGCCCATTGGCGACAGTGCGCGCGACCGCCTCAACCTGTTCCTCGCCATCGTGCCCTTCGTACTCTTGCGCGGATCGGTGACCGTTGCCGAGGTTGCGGCGCAGTTCGGCACGACGCCCAAGCGGGTTGCCGACGCCGTCGAAACCATTGCGTGTGACGGCGGAGCCAACGAAGCGCGGTACAACTTCGACACCGAGCTGTTCAACATCGACTGGGACGAGTTCGAAGAGAACGAGGTGATTATCCTCACGGTCGCCGAGGTTATGCACGTCCCGGCGCCCTTCAGCGCGAAGCAACGCGCGGTGTTCCTCGCGGGTCTCGAGCTACTCAAGGCACACCCGCACTACCGTCGGATTCCCGAGTTCGACGGTCTGGTCGCCAAACTGCGCGGCCCCGACTCGAACCGGGTCACTGACGCCTTCGCCGTCGAAATCGACGAGAACAATCCCCACGCGAACCTCATTCAGGACGCGATCGAAAAGGGCGTTCGCATCCGCTTCACCTACACGAACAATCAAGGAGAGCGAGGGGAGCGCGATGTCGACCCCTACCGCCAAGACCTGGAGGGCGGACAACGCTACCTCAAGGGTTATTGCCTGCAGCGCGACGACATCCGAACGTTCAACCTCGACAGCATGGAAGGCCTCGTGTTGCTCGACACTCCCATCGAACCGCGGTCGATCGACGCTCTGATGCTGACGTCATCCCTGTTTAGCGAAAGCGAAGAC
>JBEENB010000046.1:0-7233 GCA_041192365.1 Actinomycetota bacterium
GTAGGGCGATGTGAGCCGGAACGCGGTGGGGTTTGTCGGAAGCGTGAACCGCTAGCGCCCTTGCGGGCGAATCGACCGGGTCGGCTGTGTGTTGCGGCTCCCGCGGAAGTTGTTCGCGGATTGCCCCGGGCGTTCGCCGACCTTGCTCGTCGCAGCGGGACGGCCAGAACGGTCCCGTTGTGAGCGAGTGCGCTGAGCAATGGCGCCAGTTGATTTTCCGCGTCCGCCTTGTTGCTGAACCTCGCGGGGTGCTGGTTTCACATACGGAGCGACCTCACCGATTAGTTTGACGACAGCGGGTGAATCAGCGGTGACAGCCTGTGGAGTTACGGTGATTGATGCCTTGCGAAGCAGTGCAGCGAGGTCTTTCTTTTGAGTCGGAAGACAGATGGTGACGACATCGCCTTCAGAACCGGCACGGGCGGTTCGGCCCGAACGGTGGAGGTATGCCTTGTGTTCCATCGGAGGGTCAACGTGGATGACGAGTTCGATGTCGTCAACGTGAACGCCACGAGCTGCGACGTCTGTTGCAACAAGAACCTTGACACGCCCTGTGCTGAAAGCCTCAAGGTTGCGGTCACGCTGAGGCTGCGACAGATTTCCGTGAAGGTCGACGCTGGGGATTCCGGCCTCGATCAGAACTTTGGCGAGCTTCTTTGCGTGGTGCTTGGTGCGCATGAACAAAACGCGGCGTCCCGTCCCAGACGCGAGCGCCTTGACGAGTGCATTCTTGCGGTCAACGTCGTCGACCTCGAATACGTGGTGGGTCATCGCGGCAACGTGAAAATTCGCTTCGTCGACCGAGTGCAGAACCTCGTTCTGCAGGAATTTGTTGACGAGTTTGTCAACACCGTTGTCGAGCGTGGCGCTAAAGAGCATACGTTGCCCGCCGGCCGGCGTCGCCGAGAGGATTCGTGTCACGATCGGCAAGAATCCGAGGTCGGCCATGTGGTCGGCCTCGTCGAGGACGGTCACCTCAACAGCGTTGAGGTGAACGAAGCCCTGTTTCATGAGGTCTTCGAGACGGCCGGGGGTGGCGACGACGATATCGACGCCCTCCTTGAGCGTAGCGACCTGTCGATTCTGTGAAATGCCGCCGAAGATGGTCATCGAACGCAGTCCATAGGCGTCCGCGAGCGGCTGAAGCGCTGCGGCGATTTGAGTCGCGAGCTCACGAGTCGGCGCAAGGATTAGACCGAGCGGATAACCCGCGCGGCGCTTTCCACCAGCGAGTTCGGTGCCGAGGCGCGCAATCATGGGGATGGCGAACGCAAGCGTCTTTCCCGAGCCGGTCTTGCCTCGACCGAGCACGTCGCGACCCGCGAGGGTGTCGGGCAGGGTGTCGACTTGAATGGGGAAGGGGGTTTCTTTGCCGTCTTTCGCGAGGACCGCGACGAGAGGGGCGGGCACGCCGAGCGTGCTGAAGGTGTGAGTAGTCACAGTGATACCAGTTTCAAATGGTGACCGATCGGGCACGAATGTGCGCGGTCAATCTAGTGGGCGAGCGTGCCGAGCGGCACAGTCGTTCGCCGAAGAAAAGATGTCAACCGCCTAGCGGTGAGGGATGCGTTATTCGACGCACACATCGAAAAATCTCGAGTGCAGTTTTTTCAGTCTACCCTCAGAACGGTTACTGTCCGAGCAAGCTTGACATTTCGGCAATCTCGGCGGTCTGCGCGGCAACTATTGCGGTGGCCAGTGCCCTCACATCGTCGTTCATTGTCGTCGCCAACACGTCGTTGGCCATGGTGATCGCACCCTCGTGATGTTGAATCATGTGCGAGAGGAATAATGCGTCGAATTCGGCAGCAGTTGCCTGTTCGAGTAAAGCCATGTCGGCGTCGCTGACGAGACCTGGCATGGACATTCCATGTGCGCCGTGTCCGTCAGCGGGGGAGCCGGCCGCCGCGAGCCACGCCTCCATTGTGTGAATTTCGGTGTGTTGGGCACCATCGATGCGCGCGGCGAGGTCGAGAATGGCGGGAGTCGTGGTGTTGGCTTCGGCGAGCGTGGCGAGTTCCACTGCTTGGGAATGGTGCGGAATCATCATTTGCGCAAACATCACGTCATTCATGTCGAATGTCGAACCGGGGACGGTGGTGGGCTTCTCCGCCTGCGTTTCGCCGCCTTGGTTCAAAAACCCGAACAGGTCACTAGAGCAACCTCCGAGACTGAGGGCAAGAACGGCGGACAGGGCGATCGGCGCAACAAATTTGTTCATGGCTTCGAGTTTAGGCGCGGAGGCTGAGAAATTCCTTGGAGACAGCGCACGTGATGAGCGGCTGAATCTCGGCTCGGTACAGTAATTACCTAAGAGCACACAGGAAGGTTTCACCGTGCCAGACACCCACCCCGAGAATCGACCGGCCGACGACTGGTCGGACAAAATTGCCGTCGCCGAACAACTCGTCCCGTTCATCGGACGCTTGTATCGCGAGAACGGCATTGTCTTGTCCGTCCACGGCCGCAGCCTGCTCAATTTGTCGCCCATTGACATTGTCCGAATCCACCGATTTGCCCGACACGTCGATGGCGAAGAGCTGAGCATCGATTTCACGGCTGATGTTGTCCGTGCGGTTGAAGAAATCAACCCCGGCGCCGCCTCAATCGATGTCGCGCGACTCAGTGCCGTTCATCGGGTTGCGGGGGAACCGTCGCTGGATGCTTTCGTCGAGTCGGAACTGGCAAGTATTGCTAACGGTCGAAACGCCGATGCCCGAGTGGGCCGAGACGTGGTGCTGTATGGATTTGGGCGAATCGGGCGCTTGATCGCACGAATTCTTTTGTCCCGTTCGGCAGACATGGGCGGATTGCGATTGCGAGCGATCGTCGTTCGAAATGGCGGGACCAAAGACCTCGTCAAGCGTGCGAGCCTGTTGCGACGCGATTCGGTCCATGGTCCGTTCAATGGTTCCATCACCGTGGACGACGCGAACAACCGGATCATTGCCAACGGCACGACGATCCAGGTGATCTATGCGAACGACCCTGCGGACATTGACTATTCGGCTTACGGAATCGACAACTGTGTGATCGTCGACAACACCGGACTCTGGCGCGACGAAGCGGGGCTGAGTCAACACCTGAAATCTAAGGGTGTCGGACGTGTTCTGTTGACAGCGCCGGGAAAAGGCACTCTCAAGAATGTCGTCTACGGAATCAACGACGACACCATCATGGACGAGGACCGCATAATCACCGCCGCATCCTGCACGACGAACGCCATAACTCCCGTCCTCAAGGTCATCAATGATGAATTTGGCGTGTCGTACGGACACGTCGAAACTGTGCACTCGTTCACGAACGACCAGAACCTGATCGACAACTTCCACAGCGGAGATCGACGGGGTCGCTCTGCCGTTCTCAACATGGTGATTACCGAAACGGGTGCAGCAAGTGCTGTCGCCAAAGCACTGCCAGAACTGGCGGGAAAACTGACAGGCAATGCGATTCGGGTCCCGACCCCCGATGTCTCAATGGCGATCTTGAACCTCACGCTAGAGCGCGATGTGACTAAAGAGGAACTCAATGCGTTCCTGAGGAACGTCTCCTTGAACTCACCGCTTCGACCCCAGATTGACTACATCGAATCGGCCGAAGTTGTCTCAACCGACTTCCTCGGGTCGCGACGCGCCGGCATCGTCGACGGCCTCGCGACCATCACTAGCGGCAACCACGCGGTCGTGTACGTCTGGTACGACAACGAGTATGGGTATAGCCATCAGGTTGTGCGAGTATTAGAGAAAATGGGCGGTGTTTCGAGGCCGTTCTTCCCCACACCAAAGAACTAATCGTGCCGCTCATCGACGGCGAGGCGGGCGAAGGTTACATCGGGGGGATAGTGGCGGGGTCCACCGGAATGAGAACTTCGTTTCGGCGAAGAATGCCGGGCTTCCACGGGGGGTCATAGCGAGCGAACATCACGGCGCCGGTCTCGCGCACGGACATGGACGAAAGCGTTCGATGCAATTCGGCTTCGTAACGTTTGACGCGGTCCTCTCGCCACCCTCCGGTGAACCGAACCGCGGCGACGGTGATCGCGGGTATCTGGTGCGTGCTCAGGTCCGAGCGGGCGGGGGATGGGGCGGTCGAGGTGTCGCTGGGTAGCACGAACGAGATGGTGTGTACCGACTCCGATTCCGCGACGTGAAATACGGGGGCCGTCATCGCAATCTTCTCGCCGCCACGGTTTTCCCCCGAAATGTATCGAACAAGCGGTGAAAACCCGCTGCTTGGTGCCGACTCAAAACTGCCCGGGACGCTCACACTGACGAGCACGTGTGGCTCATAGGCGCGAAATTCGATTCCCTCGCGGCGGCCAATCACGACGTATTTCGCTTCCTCGGTCATACCTACAGGTTTATCACGAGAATGCGTTGCCGGATCCCACCGCGGTGCGTTGAAAACCCGGCTTACTTCTTCGTTGCTAACGCGTTCTTCGCCGCGGACATGGGGGCGAAAATCACGGTGGCTCCCGCCACGAGAAGTGCTGCAATGATCTGAATTCCGACGTAAGACGGCACCGCCTCCGGCGCCGCACTCGTGTACGAGTCGGTGAACATATGACCGAGGGTCACCGAGGGGTTAGCCATGCATCCCGTCGGCGTCAGGAAGATCGCGGTGCCCACCCACGCGGGGACGAGCCAATTCAGCCCTTGGCCGCCGTTACGGCGAACCATCGTCACGACGATTCCGACGAGCACGCCGGTCGCGAGCAATTCACTCGCAAGTTGGTTGGCGACAGGAGCCGTTCCGACGGACATCGTGACGACCGTTCCCGCCCACAGGAAGTTGGCAACCACGGCGGCAAGGAACCCCCCGAGAAGTTGAGCACCGATGTAGGGGAGGGCTCTGTCCTCCGGGGAGTTGTTGGTTAGGGTGAGAGCGATCGTCACGGCCGGGTTGAAGTGACCGCCTGAGATTGGCCCACCCATGGTGATGGCGATTGCGAGCGCAAGTGCGCTGACGATGGCGATACCGAAGGTAACCATCTGGGGAAGTCCAATCTGCGCGAGACCGGTCAGCGCGTACCCAGTACCAATCTGCGCTGCGACGAGGAGAGCGGTTCCGAGGAACTCGACGACAAGTGCGGGGATAAGTGTGCGTTTAGTAATCATGAAAAGACCCTAGCGTTTCACTGCCTCTATGGTCGTGATGACACGGGCGAACTCGCCGTCCAGACTGGCGGCGTTAACGCGCGCGACCTCGTCGGCGACAATCACCGAGCCATCGATGGATGTTCTGTCGTGAGTGTGCGTTGCGTCGAGAACAAAGTCGACCGAGTATCCGAGATTATCGGCCATTCTCACGGTCGTCGAGCAACAGTGGTCCGTTGTGATGCCACAAATCGTCACTCGTGTCACTCCGTGGGACTTTAGCCATCCGTCGAGGTCGGGTGAACCGTAGAAGGCGGAATTGGTGCTCTTCGTGATGAACAGGTCGTGGGGTCCGTCGATGCCCGACTTGAGGTCATTTCCGGGCTGACCGGGCTCGAGTGGCGAACCGGGGTGTTTCGAATCGTGTCGAACAAGAACAACGGGTTGTCCGCATTCTCTCCAGTGGGCAAGCAACCGACGCACGTTATCTTCGCACGCGGGGTTGTTCCGCGGGCCAAAAGCTGGGTCGTCGAAACCGTTCTGGACGTCGATCACAATTAGGGCATTGGACATGCCAACACCGTATCGCGCCGGGTCACGAAAATCTTTGGTAAGGTAAGCCTTACCTCATTCCACTGGGAAATACCCAGCTGAGTGAAAATCGGAGAATCGTGCTCGCAAATTTTCTTATTGGACTTCGCGAAGGCCTTGAAGCCTCGCTCATCGTCGGAATTCTCATCGCCTTTGCGCTCAAGGTTGACCGACGAGACCTCATCAGTCGAATCTGGTCGGGAGTTGGTGCGGCGGTACTTGTTTCACTCGGCACCGGCGCATTAATTTTTTACGTTCTTGCCGAATCTGGCGAGGCGGTCGAGCCCATCATCGTTGGTTCGCTGTCCGTCCTCGCAGCCGGTCTGCTGACCTGGATGATCTTCTGGATGGCGAAGACCGCTCGGAATTTGAAGGGATCTCTCGAGGGATCCATGCAGGCTGGGCTTTCGCAGGGCGGCATCGCAATCGCGGTCGTCGCATGCACTGCCGTTGTTCGCGAAGGTGTCGAAACGGCAGTGTTTATCTGGGCCTCGATGAATTCAACCGGTGACGGTCTTCCCGCCATGGGAATGGCGTTTGCGGGAATCGGTGTTGCCGTAATCCTTGGGTGGATTATCTATCGAGGCCTGCTCCGGATAAATCTGGGGACCTTCTTTCAATGGACGAGTGTCATTCTCATCGTCGTCGCGGCGGGGATTCTCGCCTACGGCGTTCACGAATTCCAAGAAGTTGGACTGTTGCCCGCCGGCGCTCCCGTGTACGACGCCACCGCGTGGCTTGGCAAAGAAACCTTAATTGGTTCGTTGCTTTACGGGCTTTTCAGCTATCGCGCAAATCCCAGTCTTCTGGAACTGATCACCTGGACGCTCTACCTTGTGCCAACGTTGACCATTTTTGTGACCTCATCGCGACGCGCAAAGAATCGACGAGCCGCCGCCGCTCTCTAGACCGAGCTGGAAAATAACACTCCGAGTAGAGTTGTGCCATGGCTCGAACGGGAATCGATCGCATCTGGACGGTTCCCAATGCCATTTCGTTTATTCGCCTCGTGATGGTGCCCGTTTTTCTGTGGTTGCTCGTGACGGGCAATGACACAATGGCACTTATCGTCCTCATCATCGCCACAACAAGCGACTTCGTCGACGGGATGATTGCACGAAACTTCAATCAAGTCACCCGCCTCGGGATGTACCTCGATCCATTATCGGACCGGCTTTTCATTGCCGCCAGTGTGATCGGATTGGCGATAAGAGGCCTCATTCCACTGCCTTTGCTCGCCATCATTTTGGCGCGCGACATCATGCTGTTGTCTGTCGTGTTGTATCGACGACTGCGAATTGCCGACTTTCCCCGAGTGACGTTCGTCGGTAAGATTGCGACTTTCGTTCTCTTCATTGCGTTTCCCGTCGTTGTCCTTGGGACGGTGTGGACTGACGCGCCAGTCCCTCTCGAGTTCATCGGATGGTTGCTCGGTGGCGTCGGCGCTGGTGTTTACTGGGTTGCAGGATTTGGGTACCTCGGAGTGTTGCGGAGAACAATTCCTGGGGTTTCCTCCAAATCCGCGGTCTAGTAGAGTTGGGCACAA
>JBEENB010000047.1:0-6977 GCA_041192365.1 Actinomycetota bacterium
CGTTACCGCAGTGTCGATTCCGACGTCGTTGTTGCTCACGTTCATTGGTATGTGGGCGAGCAACTTCTCGCTCAACATCCTCACCATCGGCGCCGTCACCATCTCGATCGGTCGAGTCGTTGACGACTCGATTGTGGTTGTAGAAAACATCAAGAGGCACTTGTCGCTTGGTGAAGAACGCATGGTCGCCATTCGTGACGGCGTCAAAGAGGTCGCAACGGCTGTCACCG
The DNA here is from genome assembly GCA_041192365.1 of Actinomycetota bacterium. GTDB lineage: Bacteria > Actinomycetota > Actinomycetes > Actinomycetales > Microbacteriaceae > MWH-TA3. The sequence continues at coordinate 231 of JBEENB010000047.1, forward strand.
CGTCGACGATCACCACTGTCGCCGTGTTCCTTCCGCTGGCGTTCGTCGGCGGTTTGTCCGGCGAGCTGTTCCAGCCCTTCGCTGTCACCGTCACAATCGCGCTCCTCGCCTCGCTCTTTGTGTCGCTCACGATTGTTCCTGTGCTCGCGTATTGGTTCCTCGGGGACAAGAAGCCGAAAAAGAACACGTCGACAAAGCCAGCCAAGCCGATCAAGTCGGTATCGGAAGACAATGATTTCTTGCAACGCAACTACCGCCCTATTGTTCGCTGGACGGTCACCCATCCCGTCGCGACGATGCTCATCGCCCTTCTCACTCTGGGAGGGACGCTCGCCCTCGCTCCGTTGATGAAAACCAACTTTGTTGGCGGAAGTGGCCAGTCCACCATCACGCTCACGCACTCGACACCCGGCGGACTCACGCTGATGGACCGCGCCGAAGTCGCCGAGGTTGTCGAAGCGAAACTGTTGGCCTATGAGGGTATCGAAACCGTTCAGACGTCGATCGGCGGTGGAAACGGTTTCGCCGCATTCAACGGCCAGGCCGGGAACATTGTCTACCAGATCACTATCTCTGATGAAGTGGATGCTGATCTGGTCCGCGCTGAAGTCACGCGCGACCTCGAAACCATCACCGACACGGGTGAGATTAGGTCGGCGCAGGGCGGAGCCTTTGGTTCCCAAACAATCGACATCACGGTAAAGGCACCCTCAGAAGAGACGCTCACCACCGTTACCGCAGCCATCGCCGCGGCGATCACCGAGTCCAAATCGGCCGACAGTGTCACGACCTCGCTCGACGACACCCAGTCGTTCATCTCGATCTCGATCAAGCGCGCGGCGGCGGCGAAGTACGCCCTGTCGGAGGTAATCATCGGGCGCACGCTGGCCGGTCTCATCGCACCGAGCGCCATCGGTCAGGTCGTTATCGATGACGTCACGATGGACCTCATTGTAGAAACGAAGAATTCGCCGGAAACGTTGGACGAATTGCGAAAGTATAAATTGACGACGCCGCTCGGAGCCAAGGTTCGTCTTTCTAACGTTGCAACCATCGGAATCACCGAAACGGCCGCATCGCGCACCACGGAGCGCGGTGTGTTGTCGGCATCGGTAGCGGTGACGCCCACGTCGGACAACCTCTCTGAATCGACCGTGGCGGTTAACACTGCGCTCGCGAGCGTCGAGTTGCCGTCGGGAACCACAGCCACGGTTGGTGGCGTCGCCCAAGACCAGGTGGAGTCCTTCCAACAGTTGGGCCTCGCGCTGCTCGCCGCAATCTTGATTGTTTACGTCGTCATGGTCGCAACGTTCCGATCGTTGCGTCAACCCCTGCTATTGCTCGTCTCGATTCCGTTTGCCGCGACCGGAGCAATCGCACTCCAGATCATCTCGGGAATCCCGCTCGGAATCTCGTCACTCATCGGGTTGCTCATGCTCGTCGGAATCGTGGTCACCAACGCCATCGTTCTCATCGACCTCGTGAACCAATATCGCGAACGAGGGGGTTCGGTGGTCGATTCGTTGCTCGACGGCACGAGTCGACGCGTTCGGCCCGTGTTGATGACAGCGCTCGCGACGATTTTCGCACTCACGCCGCTCGCGACCGGAGTGACCGGAAGTGGCGGATTCATTTCGCAGCCGCTCGCGATCGTCGTTATTGGCGGCTTGTTGTCATCGACAATCCTGACCCTGCTGGTACTGCCCGCGCTCTATTCCCTCGTCGAAGGACGCATCGAACGCAAGACGGCTCGTCGGGCTCTGAAGGCCTAGGGTGCCGGAGACAGCACCCACAACACCTCGGCGGGCTCGCTCGTTGAGGGGTTCCGCCACGTGTGCGGTTCGCGGCCACGAAACGTCATCGCGTCGCCGATATTGAGGTTGTGTGTGGTGGGTCCGAGAATGATGTCGAATTGACCCTTGAGCACGTAGACGAATTCGATTTCGGTGTCGAGGGCGTACAGCTCTTCGCCGCCGGTACCCTTCGGGCTGACAATCGAGTGCAACACCTCGACATGTGTTTGCGACCCCGGCGACAAAAGGTACTCGCGGGCGTTGAGGCCACCAAAGTTGATCATGGCGCCCTCTCCGGCGCGGACAATGGCGCTCGTGGGTGGCTCAAATAATTCGCCGACTCGAAGCCCCAGGGCTTCGCACACTGACACCAGCGACGCAACAGACGGGGACACGTGGTTGCGCTCGAGCTTGCTTACGAATCCCTCGGTGAGCCCGGCGGCGGCAGCCACCTGCCCGAGTGTGAGTCCCCGTGCGAGCCTCGTCGCTCGAAGACGCGCACCGATAGGAATCGCCTTGTCGCTCACCTGTTTTGCCGTGCGTCGGATACTGCCGGCCATGATCAGCGAACTTCCATCGCGACGGCACGAACAGGTGCGCCATCGATTCCGACGAATTTCATCGGCAGCAACGACACTAGCGGGTCAGCGAAGTCGATCGACTCGAGGTTACAGAGGTTTTCACAGATAACTCCTCCAACCGTGGCGATGAGGTGGTGAGCGGGAAAGCCCTCGCCCGGGTGCGTGCCGTCGGGCGTTTCGTCGATGTTGAGCGCATCGAGCCCAATCGTGCTCACGCCGCGGTCTAACAGGAACGACACGAGCCCGGCGTCGAGGAACGGGTTGTCGAAGTATGCGGGATTGCCGTAGTGACGAGCCCAGCCCGTGTGTACGAGGACGATGTCGCCAGCGCGGGTGGACTCGGCTCCGGTTCGAACGGAATCGAGGGTGATGCGTTCGCGAGCCCCGACGCCGTCGCAGTGAAGGAGTACGCCTCGCCCGACGAATCGGTCCAATGGGACTTCATCGATTTTCTCGGTGTCGTCGTCGAAGTGGAACGGTGCGTCGACGTGCGTTCCGCTTTGGCTGCCCATCCGAATCGACACGAGGTTGAATCCGTCCTTCGCAATCGTCGCGTGTTGGGCGATGTGCGGAACGGGGTCGCCGGGGTACACCACGGTCTCGGCTGTGATTTCTCGGGAAAGGTCTACGACACGAACTATCTCCATGAGAAAAAACTATTGCCTGTGAGGCAAGAAGGGAATAGCATGGCGACACATTGTTTTGCCAACATTTAGAGAGGACAACAATGAGCAACGTTGCTCAGAACCCCAAACCGAAAATCACCGAGGTCGAAGGCTTCGGAATTGACACCATCCCCGACGCCGACCGCACGTCGACGCCGCGCGACTTGTTCCGCATTCAGTTCGGAGGCGCAAACACCTTCGCGACTGTTCTGCTGGGAACGTTCCCCATCTTCTTTGGGCTCTCCTTTTGGGAGGGCGTCGCCGCCGCCGTTCTTGGTGTGCTCGTCGGAACCCTGTTTCTCATGCCGATGGGACTCTTTGGTCCTCGCACCGGAACCAACAACGCGGTCGCATCCGGCGCACACCTCGGTGTCACCGGGCGTATCGCCGGTTCGTTCCTGTCGCTCCTGACCGCAATCGCGTTCTACTCGATTTCGGTGTGGGTCGGCGGTGACGCCCTCGTCGGCGCGTTCGTTCGCCTGTTCGGCGCAGAAGACACCCCGATGCTGCGCATCGGGCTCTACGCGCTGATCGGACTCATCGTGATCGTCGTCGTGGTCTACGGCTACCAGTTCATGTTGTTCATCAACCGCATCGCGGTGTGGGCCAACACGATTCTGATGCTGCTCGCCATCGTCGCGTTCTCGAGCGTCTTCGACCCTTCGTACGCAGGGCCGGGTGAATACTTGCTCGGTGGCTTCTGGCCGACGTTCATTCTCTCCGCACTCATCGTCATGTCGAACCCGATTTCGTTCGGTGCCTTCCTCGGTGACTGGTCGCGCTACATCCCGAACGGTACCTCGAACAGCAAGCTCGCGCTCGCGACGTTCGGCGCCCAGGCGATGACGTTGATTCCGTTCATTTTCGGCGTCGCCACGGCGACTCTGGTAACCGGCGGAGACTATGTCGTTGGATTGATCGGTGTCGCACCCGAGTGGTACGCCTACCTCATCATCATCGTGGCGTTCGTCGGCGGTCTGTCAACGGGAAGCACCTCGCTTTACGGAACCGGCCTCGACTTCTCGTCCGTATTCCCGAAGCTGACTCGTGTTCAGGCGACCATCGCCATCGGAGCCGTCGCGTTTGCCTTCATCGTGGTGGGTCGTCTGTACTTCGACCTGCTCGGTGCTGTCAACGGATTCGTCGGTGCCATTGTGGTGACCACCACTCCGTGGATGATCATCATGGCAATCGGTTTCTGGAACCGCCGCGGCTGGTACAGCGTGGAAGACCTTCAGGTCTTCAACCGCGGCAAGAAGGGCGGCCGTTACTGGTACACCAACGGAATCAACTGGCGTGCAATGTTCGCATGGGTCGTCTCGGCGGTCCTCGGTCTGCAGTTCGCGTACTTCCCGCCGATCATCGAGGGTTCGCTCTCGGCAATCGCGGGCGGTGTCGACCTCAGCCTCATCGTTGCCATCGTCTCGGCCGCCGTGCTGTACGTCGGTGCGTTGATACTTTTCCCCGAACCCGACTACGTGTTCGGACCGAAGGGTCCCCGCATTGGTCGTTCGGTCAAGTCGACCATTCCGCCCGTCCGTTAGAAAGCTGCAATGACTGGTCCCGTCCCCCGCGACAACGCGGGAAACAAGGTCGGGCAGGTCGATGCGACGGTGGTGCCCCGGTTCGCCGGGGCACCTACCTTCGCTCGGCTTCCCCGCCGCGATGAAGTAGCTCGAGCCGATATTGCGGTGGTGGGTATCCCGTTCGATGCGGGTGTGAGCTATCGTCCCGGCGCTCGTTTCGGGCCGGGCCATATTCGAGAATCATCGCGCCTGTTGCGCCCGTACAACCCGGCCCAAGATGCGATGCCGTTTGCGCTCGCACAAGTTGTCGACGCCGGTGATCTCGGGGTTAATCCCTTCGATATCGCGCAGGCGATTAGCCAGATCGAAGCGGGTATGGATGAACTGACCGCTGACGGCACCAAGGTCGTGACTCTCGGCGGCGACCACACCATTGCGTACCCGATTCTCAAGTCCCTGCACAAAAAGCATGGACCCATCGCCGTCATTCACTTCGATGCCCACCTCGATACGTGGGACACATATTTCGGTGCACCATTGACCCACGGCACGCCCTTCCGTCGCGCGAGCGAGGACGGATTTTTGGATTTGACGGGTTGTCTACATGTCGGAATCCGTGGCCCCCTGTATTCCGACACCGACCTTGCCGACGACACGAAGCTAGGTTTCCAGGTGTTGCGCGCCACGGACGCCGACGACCTCGGTATCGACGGGATGATCGCGCGAATGCTGGCACGGGTCGGCGACCGACCGGTGTACGTTTCTATCGATGTCGACGTGATGGACCCAGCGTTCACGCCCGGAACGGGGACGCCGGAAGCCGGGGGACTGTCTAGTCGAGAAATGCTGAGGCTGGTTCGCGCGCTCGACGGTGTCAACTTGGTCGGCGCAGACATCGTTGAGGTTGCCCCGGCTTACGACCACGCAGAGATCACGGGTATCGCCGCTGCGCACCTCGCCTATGAATTGATTACGGTTCTGGCACGGAGAATCGCGTGAGCGCGGTCGACGAAGTCCTGGCCGCCGCGGCAAAGATTGTCGACGACTTCGGGAACCATCGAACGGCCGATTATTTTTTCGGATTTGCAGCCGATGCGACCTTTATGTTTTACACGCACACCGAACGCCTCAACTCGCGGGCCGAGTACGAGGCGCTGTGGGCATCGTGGGAAAAGGACGACGGATTTCGTGTTCACGGGTGCCGATCGCGCGACCAGCGGGTGCAGGTGCTCGGTGATTCGTCGGCCGTGTTTACCCATTACGTCGAGAGCGACGTCGAATTCGGTGGTGAGGTGTCGACCATCACGGAACGCGAAACCATCGTGTTCGAGCGCCAGAACAGCGCGTGGATCGCGGTTCACGAGCACCTTTCGCCCGACAACGCGGTTTAGCGTCGTTTGTTACGGCGTTGACGTAACACAACTACCGCGATTGAGACCCTGTTTGTAGTGTCGAAACACGACCTCACTAAACAGGAGACCTTCATGGCACGCATTTATTCGGACATTACCGAAGCATTTGGGAACACCCCACTCGTCAGGCTCAACCGCGTGACGGACGGATCAGAAGCAATCGTTCTGGCCAAACTTGAGTTCTACAACCCGACGTCGAGTGTCAAGGACCGACTCGGGGTCGCCATCGTGGACGCCGCAGAAGCATCCGGCGAACTCAAGCCAGGCGGAACGATCGTTGAGGCGACTAGTGGCAACACCGGAATCGCACTCGCCATGGTTGGCGCCGCACGCGGCTACAAGGTCGTTCTGACGATGCCTGAATCGATGTCGATTGAACGCCGCGCGCTTCTTAGAGGATTTGGCGCGGAACTTGTCCTGACGGCCGCCCCTGAAGGCATGAAGGGCGCGGTTTCTCGTGCCGAAGAAATCGCCGAGGAGCGCCCCGGCGCTGTGCTCGCGCGTCAGTTTGAAAACGAAGCCAACCCCGAGATTCACCGAAAGACGACCGCTGTCGAGATTTGGGACGACACCGATGGCGCCGTGGATATTTTCGTTGCCGGCGTCGGGACGGGCGGAACTATCACGGGAACCGGTCAGGTGCTCAAGCAAAAGAAGCCCAGTGTCAAGGTGGTCGCAGTTGAGCCGATTGACTCACCAATCCTCAATGGCGGCGCACCCGGTCCCCACAAGATTCAGGGTATCGGCGCGAACTTCGTTCCCGCTGTTCT
>JBEENB010000048.1:0-6847 GCA_041192365.1 Actinomycetota bacterium
CGTCGATCGTTACCTACTCGTCGCCGGATGATGCGGCGAGACTTGCCAATCGTGGCGGTGGTTCACTCGTTGCCACGGTGTGCAGTCATGACCGCACGTTCGTGGCGAGGACAATCGCGCTAATCGCTCCGTATCACGGGCGCATCCTTGTCCTTGATCGCGACGTTGCGCGAAGTTCGACCGGGCACGGATCGCCGGTTCCGCATCTCGTCCACGGTGGCCCGGGTCGCGCTGGTGGGGGAGAAGAGTTGGGAGGTATCCGAGCCGTCAAACACTTCATGCGCCGAGTGGCGCTTCAAGGGTCTCCGGACGTCCTCAGCATGCTGACAGAGCAGTGGCGCGGTGGTGCTGCAGTTTTTGACGGTGAGCATCCCTTCCGTAAGTCGATATCCCAACTTCGCACGGGCGACCGCATTGTTTCTGCGGAGCGAGAGATCACTCTCGCGGACATCGAGCATTTCGCCGAGTTCACCGGGGACACCTTCTACGCGCACACCGACGAGGCGGCCGCAGCCGCAAACCCGTTCTTCCCCGGCAGAGTCGCTCACGGTTACCTTCTGCTTTCGTGGGCGGCAGGATTATTCGTCGATCCCGCCCCAGGACCAGTCCTCGCCAACTACGGACTCGAAAACCTGCGCTTCATAACCCCCGTGTCACCCGGGGACAAGGTCAGGGTGACGCTTACCGCGAAACAAATCACGCCACGTGAGAACGAGGAGTATGGCGAGGTCAGATGGGATGCCGTCCTGGTTAATCAGAGTGATGAAACCGTCGCGACGTATGACGTCCTGACGCTGGTGGCCAAACAGGATTAGTCAGCGGCCGTAGCAAGCCCGTCGAAGGCCACGCTGATTACGTCGTCGGCGAGGCGGTCAGGCGTTATTGGGCCACCCGGGCGATACCATTCGACAATCGAGTTGATCATTCCAAATAGAAGCCTCGTTGTTGTGCGCGCATCGATGTCTGACCTCATCGTGCCGGCGCCCCGAGCTTCCTCCACGAGCTCGGCCACCGCATTATTGAAATCGCGTCGTCGCTCAAGGGCCTGACGTTCGACCTCGGTGTTGCCGCGCAGCCGAAGCAGAAGAGTGACATAGGGCAGGTCCTTGACGAGGACTTCAACCGCGCCACGCAGGACCAACCGCAGTCGGCTTTCAGCGGGGCCCTTGGTGGCACCGTCCCTAGTCAACACGAGTTCAAGTTCGCTTAGTGCGCGGTCGAGCGCGAGACGAAGTAGGTCTTCTTTTCCTGAAACGTGGTAGTAGACCGCGGATTTACTGGTCCCCAGTCGTTGGGCCAGCATCCCCATTGAGGTGGCCTCGTAGCCGTGGTCATTGAATGCCGCGACCGCGATGTCCAACACGGAGGCAAGGTCGTACGCCTCGCGGCCGGCGCGACCATTACCGGCGCTACGCCCGGGTGATGCATGTGCCATTTCGCCTCCGAAATCGTCCGAATTCTGACATTACTCGAATCCTTGTTCTGACCTGCTCAATATGCTATCGTTTACTGAACGACCAGTAAGTAACTCGAAGGAGATGCAATGACCGACATTAGGGTATTGAGCACAACCGAGGGCTCATTCGACGAGGCGGGCGCAGCTCGTTTTGCCGAACTACTGGCCAACGAGCAGCGTGTTGAACCGACGGACTGGATGCCTGAGGGCTATCGTAAAACTCTTATTCGCCAGATTTCTCAACATGCGCACTCCGAAATCATTGGCATGCAACCTGAGGGAAACTGGATCACCAGGGCCCCCAGTTTGAAGCGCAAGGCTATTCTGATGGCCAAGGTGCAGGACGAAGCCGGACATGGTCTTTACCTTTACTCGGCGGCACAGACTCTTGGGGTTGATCGCGAGACGATGTTTGATCAACTCATCACCGGAGCGGCTAAATATTCTTCCATCTTCAATTACCCCACTCCGACCTGGGCTGATATGGGTTCGATTGGCTGGCTTGTCGACGGCGCTGCCATCTGCAATCAAGTCCCCTTGTGTCGCGCATCGTATGGCCCTTATGGGCGAGCGATGGTTCGTATCTGCAAAGAGGAGTCGTTTCATCAGCGTCAAGGATTCGAAATCCTATTACACCTCATGCGCGGCACCGACGCACAGAAGGCAATGGCTCAAGAATCTGTCAACCGCTGGTACGCCCCCGCGCTGATGATGTTTGGCCCGCCCGATGATGATTCACCCAATTCTCGGCAGAGTATGGAATGGAACATCAAGCGCTTCAGTAATGACGAGCTTCGTCAGCGTTTTGTCGACATGCTCGTGCCCCAGGCAGAGATTCTCGGTATCACTCTGCCGGATCCTCACATCAAGTGGAACGAAGAACGTGGGCACTTCGACTTTGGCGAGCTCGACTGGTCCGAGTTCCACGATGTGCTTGCGGGCAACGGCCCCGCCAACTCAATCCGGGTTGCCCGACGACGTCAGGCCCACGAGGACGGCGCATGGGTTCGCGAAGCGGCTCGCGCGTACGCAGATTCCCGCACCGAGGAGCGAGTTGCCTCGTGACCACTCCAGGTGACTCCGGCGGTCGCGAAACGTGGCCGATGTGGGAAGTGTTTGTGCGATCGAGCCGGGGGCTTTCCCATGTGCATTCGGGGTCCCTTCATGCGTCCGATGAAACGATGGCTGTGCGTAATGCCCGCGACCTTTACACCCGTCGGGCAGAGGGCGTCTCCATATGGGTTGTGCGTGCATCCGACATCACGGCGTCTGACCCCGATGCGCGCGGTGCATTCTTTGAATCGCCGCAGGGCAAGGAATATCGTCACGCAACCTACTACACCGAGTCTGATTCGGTGCCTCACTTATGAGCCACACCAGTAACCGTTCGATATCCACCGCGGTCACCGCCGAAACGATCGCCACTGCGGGCGTTGTCGCTCCCGAATCTGTCGCACGGTATGCAATCGGGCTTGGGGACGATGCGCTGATTCTCGCGCAACGTTTAGGTGAATGGATTGCTCATGCGCCCGAACTAGAAGAAGATGTTGCGTTGGGTAACATCGCGTTGGACCAATTGGGGCATGCACGCAGCTTTCTCACCTACGCGTCATCGGCCTGGGGAAAAACCGAGGATGATCTCGCTTACTTCCGCGATGAATCTGAATTCCTTAATCGACAACTGTTCGAGCAGCCAAATGGGGACTTCGCCCAAACAATCGCTCGTCAACTCGTGGCATCTGTTTACTTCGAGATGCTGTACACCTCGCTCACGAAGTCGACGGACCCCACTCTAGCGGCCATCGCAGCCAAGGCGGTCAAGGAGGTTAGCTACCATATCGATCACAGCACACAATGGTTGTTCCGACTAGGGCTCGGAACAACCATTTCTCGTGAACGTATGCAGCGAGGCCTCGAGGCTGTGTGGCCGTTCACCGCGGAGCTCTTTAGCCCCGACCCACTGACAGAAGGCCTAGAGGGCATTGCAGTGAATCCGTCCTCACTTCGGGTTGACTTCGACCGGGTTACGCAACAGGCAATCGCCGATGCTGGGCTAACGCTGCCGACTACACCCGCGGTGCGCGGCGGTGGCCGATCAGGGATCCACACCGAATCCCTCGGCCCACTGCTCGCCGAGATGCAGGTACTCGCACGCGCTCATCCCAGGGCGACGTGGTGATGAACGTCGAAAAGGTAGCCCGCCCGCGGCCTGCGGGAGGAACTGAGCTGGAGATTTGGAATCTGGCCGCGACCGTTGTCGACCCAGAGGTTCCCGTAGTCACAATCGAAGATCTGGGTGTTTTGCGACACGTCGAACTTGCTGATGACGGGGGCGTTATCGTTCAGCTCACGCCGACGTATTCCGGATGCCCTGCGATTGATGCCATGCGCGACGACGTTGTGTCGGTGATGACTGAGGCGGGGTATTCCGAGGTGCGTGTCGACGTGGTGCTTGCACCCGCATGGACCACAGATTGGATTAGCCAGTCCGGTCGCGACAAGCTCGAAGCCTACGGAATTGCGCCGCCTGCGCCTCGGCGAACAGATGGCAAGGTGAACCTGGGACTCGGCATCCGGTGCCCTCGATGCGGATCACTTCACACTCGGCAGTCATCACGTTTTGGTTCAACTGCGTGTAAGGCACTCTTCGTTTGCCAACGTTGCCACGAGCCCTTTGACTACTTCAAGGAACACTGATGCCTTCCTCGAAAACCAAGCGTCGCGGGCGATTTCACGACCTCACCATTTCGCAGGTGAGAAAGCTCACAGAAGATGCAATTGAGGTGAGCTTCACGGTCCCGGACGAGCTCCTGGACGACTACAACTATTCTCCCGGTCAGTACATCGCGTTGCGCGCGACGGTCGAAGGGGAAGACGTCCGACGCAGTTATTCGATTTGTCAGGCCCCGGCTGTTGGCGAACTTAAAGTCGGTATCAAGCGCGACCTCGGTGGTCTCTTTTCCACCTGGGCAATCGAGAACTTGACGTCGGGAATGCAGTTGTCGGTCATGGTGCCCGAGGGGACATTCGTTTCCCAACGACTAGAACCCGGCGCACACTTCGTAGCAATCGCGGCGGGCTCCGGAATCACCCCCGTGCTTTCGCTCGTTGAGAGTGCCCTTGCCGCTGACCCCCTCAGCCGCTTCTCGCTTATCTATTCCAACCGCACCGCGATGGACACGATGTTTATCGACGAACTCGCTGATTTGAAGGATCGTTACCCCACACGGCTTGCGCTCTACCATGTCCTCACCCGAGAAATGCGGAGTTCCGAACTGCTGTCGGGTCGCCTGGACAGCCCAAAACTCAACGACATACTGGAAAATCTCATTTCCCCGACGGACGTGAATGAGTGGTTCATCTGCGGACCCTTCGACCTCGTGCAGTTAGTTAGAGACACGCTTGCGCAACATGGTGTGGAACCGCAGGACATTCGATACGAACTGTTTACGACTGGTCGTCCCGAGGACCTTGGCGGCCCATCTGGTCGGTCAATCGTTGTCGAGGCCGGTCAAGATGTGCACACAATTATCTTCCGCCTGGACGGAACGTCTGCAACAGTGACCACACCTGTTCACGGCAACGAGAGCATCCTTAACGCAGCGCTTCGGGTGCGTAGTGATGTGCCCTTTGCCTGCGCGGGAGGGGTTTGCGGAACCTGCCGCGCAACCGTGGTTTCGGGGACCGTAAACATGGTTGAGAACTTTGCGCTGGAACCCGATGAAATCGAGCGCGGCTACGTGCTCACCTGTCAGTCCATACCGACGAGCGAACTCGTCGAAATCAACTACGACTCCTAGGAGAAACATTGTCGATCGACCTCACTATCAGCGGTCTCGTGGCGGAAATCGTGCTCAACGCACCAGAGCGATTAAATGCAATCACTGAGTCGGACCTCGTCGATCTAGGGTTAGCGCTGAGCGAGGCAGAAGAAGCACGCGTCGGCGCTGTTCTGCTCCGTGGCGAGGGACGCGCGTTCTGTGCGGGCCGTGACATTAGTGATGTGGCGCCAGCAACGGACGATGCGACAGATTATCTTGCGAATCGTGTGACTCCGCTTCTTCGACAGATTGCCGCTTTTCCGGCTCCCACGTTCGCTGCCGCGACGGGCGCGTGTCTGGGCGTAGGGCTCGGTCTACTCATTGCATGTGATGTCGTTTACGTTGCCGATAACGCGAAAATTGGGTCACCGTTTGCCAACCTTGGCGCAACGCTGGACTCGGGTGGCCACGCCTTATTCTTCGAGCGTCTAGGCGCACACCGCACTCTTGATTTGGTTTACACCGCCGAATTTATGAGTGGCACGGAAGCTGTCGCGGCTGGCCTGTTCAGCCGGGCGGTGCCCGAAGCAGAGTTACTCGCCTTCACTCGCGAGCGAGTGGCTAGGGCATCCACGGGGGCAATCGACGCGTTTCGAGCTAGCAAGGCTCTCGTACAAGAGTTGCGAGACGAGCGCATTGGCTTGTGGGCATCTATTGACCACGAGAACGTCGCGCAGGGAGTGCTGTGTGACACGGATAACTACCATGAGGGTTTCGCGGCATTCCAACAAAAGCGCACCCCAGTTTTCACCAGGGCAGAGTCATGATTGTCAGAGAACTATTCGAACGGGACGCTGCATCGGCATCCCTCGGGATGACGCTTGTTGAGTCAGGGTCTGGCCATGCGGTGGTCGCCATGCCGGTTCGTGAGGACATGCTCAATGGGTTTGGAGTCATGCACGGAGGGTTCGTGTTCGCGTTGGCCGACACGGCTTTTGCGATGGCCTGTAATGACGGGAAAGCGGTGACCGTAACCTCGGGCGCTGACATCACGTTCCTTCGATCTGTAGGTTCTGGTCAGAGTTTGATTGCAGTTGCCGACGAGAGGTCCACATCAGGCCGTAGCGGGATTTATGACGTAACGGTGCGCGACGAAACGGATAAGACGGTAGCCGAGTTCCGCGGTCGTAGTCGGACCACCGACCGGACTTCGTTAGCGGATGTTTGAACCGTAGTTAGACGACAGGGCCCGTCCACTTTTCGCCCGGCCCTGCGCCCAGAGCGTCGGGAATCGCCGACGCTTCGCGGAACGCGAGTTGCAACGAGCGCAGTCCGTCGCGGAGCGGGCGCGCGTGGTGGTCGCCCAATTCGGGGGCGGCAGCGGTCATGAATCCCGCCAGAGCGTTGATGAGCATTCGCGCTTCGGCGAGATCCGGCTCGACGTCTTCGGCCAGTCCGACCTTCACGGCGGCGGCGCTCATGAGGTGAACGGCGACCCCCTGCAACACCTCGACCGCGGGCACTTCGGCGATGTCGAGAGCGGCGTCGTGGTCGGCGTTGGAGGAGTCAGACATGCTGGCCTTTCGGGGCGGGATGCGCTCGTGCGCGTTACCTGCTATTCTGATGGAGG
>JBEENB010000049.1:0-6438 GCA_041192365.1 Actinomycetota bacterium
ATGATCCGTCATGGTCCGCTGTCGCCCCCCAAATGTGGCGTCGGACCGCTGCCGCCGACTCCGTCCATCTCGCCATTCACGCGGCCGCGGAATCGTTGGGCATGTACCCGATGGGTGGCGGATATTCAGTTCGTGTCGACGGCGTGACCTTCCATCGCGCTGTCTCGCCACACGCTCTTCACCCGGAGTGTGGTTGTCGTGCTATCCCAGGTGTTCCGGAATGAAGCGACTCCGAGTTCGCAACGGACCAGACGCCTTCTGCCGTTCCGCCCAGCTCAGTGTGAGGGATCGTTCCGCTCGGGTGAACGCAACGTAGGCGAGTCGGCGTTCCTCCTGCAAAGGTCCATCACCCATCGAATAGGACAGCGGGAACAGTCCGTCGCTCATGCCAATGACAAAGACGGTGTCCCACTCAAGCCCTTTTGCGTTATGAGTCGTCGATAGAGTCACCGCGGATACCGCCGGTTCCATTTCGTTGTCGACCCGGTGCTTCAGATCTGCTGCCAGGTCGATGACGGTCGCCGTGACCGGGAGGTTTTCGGCAATCTGTGCGAGCGCCGACATAATGTTCCAGGCGTGCCGGTCGACCGGGTTCGCGGGTGGTTTTGACAACCACCCCAGATTTTCGCGCAAAATGAGGGCCATCGTGTCGCGTGCACTTGCGGCGGGATCGGTCTGAAGGCGGCCCCGAACCAAGACGAGAGCTTGGGTGACGACCGGTTCATCAAAAAACCGTCCTCCGCGAACCCGAAACGGGATACGCATCTCGCCGAGAACGTGCTCAAACACGAGGGACTGGACGTTGATGCGATACAGCACCGCGATATCCGCTGGGTCGGTTCCTGCCTCGATAGCGGCGCGAATGGTCGTGCCGATGGCACGTGCTTCGTCCTCGTCCGTCGCCGACACGATGACGCCAGGCACTGGGCCGGATTCGCGCATCGACACGAGTTCCAACGGAGAATTCGCAACAATCGAATTCGCCAGTCGCACAATCTCGGGCGTTGATCGGTAATTACGGTCAAGTTCGACCGTTGTCGCACCGGGGAATTCCGATTCAAACCGGAGAAGGTGCTCGTCCGACGCACCCGCAAATCCGAATACCGTCTGATTGGGGTCACCGACGACACAAACCTCCGAGTGACTGCCCCGCCACGCGTCCAACAGCGCGCGTTGGACGGGCGAGACATCCTGGTACTCGTCGATGACGAAGAAACGGAACTGTTCGTGAACGCGGTCAGCCACCCACTTTTCCGAATTCAACATTCCCAGGGTTGCGATGAGCGTGTCTTCGAAGTCAAGATTGCGTTGATCGTCCTTGAGGTCTTCATATTTCTGCACGAGCGCGAGCGTCGCATCCGCCGACAATCCGCCGGGAAGCGGTCGCTCGGGCAGAACCGTCTGATAGTGATCCATCGACAACAGTCGAACTTTTCGCCATTCTATCTCGGCCGCGATTCCTCGAAGTAGTTCGTCGGTCGCACGAATGTTCAATTGCGCTGCAGCGCGCTTGAGTGTCGCCGCTTTCGAATGCAGAACCTTCGGCAAATCACCGCCGATGAGGTCGGGCCAGAAATGGGCCAATTGCCGCATCGCCGCGGAGTGGAAGGTGCGACACGCAACACCCTCAACGCCAAGTTCGCTGAGCCGACTGCGCATTTCGCCCGCAGCCTTGACCGTAAACGACAGTGCAAGCACCTTTTCCGCACTGTAAACGCCCGTCTCAACGCCATACGCGATCCGATGAGTGATGGCCCGGGTTTTTCCCGACCCGGCACCAGCGAGTACTCGTACAGGACCGACCAGCGCAAGCGCCACCTTGCGCTGGTTTTCATCGAGAGATTCAATGAGTGCGCTCATCGTGTTCCTCTCGCGTGGCAAACCTGAACGGACGCGGGTTCGGCTTAAAGTACGGATATGGCATTGTCCCCCATCATGCTAACCGCGTGGGCGGTTGCAGAGATTCCGTCCCTCGAAATCGACGGCTATCGGGACTCGTCGACCACCGACTTTGATCGCGTCACGTGCCGGACATCGGACGATCGCGTGATTTCGATTTCGTCGCCACTGACGGCGGCGTCGGCGGACCTGCAGAACGCGGAGCACCGTGTTGGGCAACTCCTCGGGGCCGGAGTGCGGGAACGGTTGCCGTTCGGAGTCCCCCACACTCTCGCGGCGGGTTCCCATGACAAGCGGCGAATTGTGGTTACCGAGGAAACCAGCGGATCTCCGTTGTCGAGCGTCAAGGACGCACGTGGCGCAATCCCCTCGCTTGCTTCGGCCATCGCGGCAATCCATAGCCTGCCAGCGTCGATCGTCACGCGAAATGTGATTCCCGCGACGACCTCACTCGACAGCTTGCGGGACGCAGCCGGAATCATTGATCGCGCACACCAGACGACCAAGGTTCCGAGCCCGCTTCTCGATCGCTGGGACGCGGCAATCGAAGACGCCGGGATGTGGCAGTTCACGCCCACAATCACCCACGGCAATCTGGACTTCGATGCAGTTCTGATGGATGGAGAAACGGTGTCAGGCATCATCAACTGGGCGGGCGCTCGTGTTGCCGACCCCGCTGACGACCTGTGGCGAGTGTTCGCCCGGTTCGGTGCAGATGACGCCGCTGAATTCATGAGCCTCTATTCGGCCGAACGCCCAACGAACGACAGGCGCCTTGCGCACCGGGCGCGCTTCGCCTCGGAATTAGATGTCGCCCGCTGGCTCATCCACGGCGCTGATTCACATGATGACGGAATCGTTGCGGATGCGGTTGCCATGCTGAATATCCTCCTCACCGCGGTGACCAACAATCCCGCGACCGATCTCGGCGCTCCACCGAAGTTGCCGACGACATTGATGTTCGGAGAAAATCGAACAGCTTCAACGACGCAGCGAGGCGAATCGGCGCCCGAGCCGCTCTAGCTATCGATGGGAGGAAGTGCCTCGAGACGAGCGAGACGCTCGGGTTCCACGGTCCATTCCCAGTCATGAGCGATGTAGTACAACACCGCGTCCACGTCGGTCACATCAATTGAGAGAAGCGCGGCGAGTGCGCGGCGGTACAACACCAACTGCATCGCCTTGGCGTCTTTTTCCAATTCGGTTGGTTTCGCTCCGGTCTTCCAGTCGACAACAACCCAGCGACCGTCGATGCGGTAGACCGCGTCAATCTTGCACACCACGATGTGTTTTCCTTGGGGAAGGAGAATCTCTAACTCGGTGTGTTCAGGCGTGAGTCCGGGCCACCGCGACGCGAGGTAGGCGTCTTTCAATCTTCGCATTCCGTCATCGGAATCAGGGAGGTCGTTCGCTTCGTCCCATCCGTCAACGAAATCATCGTCGACGGCACCGCGTTCAATCCACAGGTGCACCTCGGTTCCCAGACGTGCTGCTCGATAGGGGCGGGTCGGGACGGGACGTCGGTTACCTTCCCTGACTTTGGCGAGGTCCATCGACCACTCGGCATAGCGTGACGCGGGAATACGCACCGGAATTTCCGCGGCACCGACCGTCTCGTGCGCGAGGAGTTGTTCGATGGCACGGGCATCGGCTGGATCGACTGAACCCGTTGACGACTCGATTTCCCGAGCGGCGGCATCGTACGCGGCGCGATGCTTCGCTCGACCGAGCGGGTCACGCGGGGGCCACTCGACCGCGATTCCGTCAGCGTCGGGGTTCGATTCCGGAACCGGATCGATGATTGCCTTTTCCAAGAGGCCAGCGGCGCGAAGTTCCTCCCAATAGGTGCTCGGAATCTTCGCCGTCTTGCCCTTGCCCTCGAAATGCGCACCCGAAATCCACAGGTGGTGGCGCGCGCGCGTCACACCGACGTACATCAACCGCCGCTCTTCGGGAAGGATCAACGTGGTTTTGAGTCGAAGCGTGTAGGCCTTTGACTCGGTGACGAGTTCATCGATGGTGGTCGCCGTGTCCCAATTGAATTCGGGCAGATACCTGCGGTCGCTGCGGAATTTTCGGGGCAATGCACCGAGTTGCAACCACCCCATCTCGTTGGCTGCCTTGGACTTGTCGCCGCGAAGACTTCCGTTGGCGGGAATGGGTGGCTGGGTCCAACGGGGCAAGCCGACAACATCCCACTCGAGTCCCTTGGACGAATGAACGGTCAGCACTTGCACCACTCCGGGTTCCGGCTCATCGGTTCGCGGAGTCATCCGCTCGCGCTTTTCCACCTCGAAAAGCCAGCTGACAAAACCGCGGAGCGAATGATCGGACGGAATCGCGAGATACGAGTGGACGAGGTCGTCGAAGGCCTCGCGGTAGGCGGCGGGTGAATGATGAAGTGAGGCAGCCCCTTCGACATCGAGTTGAAGGGCGGTGGCGGTGAGGTTGACCATATCGGGGATCGAGACGTCGATCTGGGACCGCAAGTTGTGGAAGAACTCGGCGGCGCTCACGAGTCGTTCCCAACCCTCGTCACTGAACGAAACGCGCTTGTCGTACACAGTGTCCGTCTCGATGACGTCGCGCGCGGTGTACCGAAGCGAATCGAGTGCGTCCACGAGCGAGTCTGCTTCGTCCTCGACGAGAGAACTACCGAGTCGGGCGCGTTGGTCTTTCGTCGTGTACGACTTCGCTACGTTGCGCGCATGGTTGTGAAGCGACCACAGGTCGTTAACCGATATTTGCCATCGAGCTCCGCCGAGGAGTCGAACAAGTCGCGCACCTTTGCCCGGGTCGGCAACGACCGAAAGCCCGCAGTAAAGATCCGCGATGAAAGGGTTGCCCAAAATGCCCGCGACACCCAACAGGCGGTAGGGGACATTGTTGTCATCGAATGCCCGCAGAAAAGTGTCGAGGTGGGTACGAGTTTGAATGAGCATTGCCATTGTTGGCGCTGGGTCAGAGGCCTTTCGACCCGACTTCACAGGGTTGAGGTGGTGTTGGAACCACTTCGCCAAGCGTTCCGCTTCGACCGATGTGCTGGCGGCAAAGGTGCCCTCGATGTCGAAGCGCGACGCTCCGGGGTACGAGTTCAGTCGATCGACGTCCAATGGGTTTTGCTCGGTGCGATTGTCGAGAATGACGTTCGCTGCCGCCAGGATTGCGGTTCCGTTTCGCCACGAGGTGACGAGTGGTCGATGAGTGCGCTCGCCTTCGGCAACATGGAAGTCATCGTGGAACGACGCCACGTTCGCGGGGCTCGCACCTCGCCAACCGTAAATCGACTGATTCGGGTCGCCGACGGCCGTAACGCGCTCGGGTCCGAAGAGTTCCGAAAACAAACTTGTCTGTGAAAACGATGTGTCCTGGTATTCGTCGAGGATGACGACCTTGAAGCGGTCGCGGTAGGACTGAGCGACACTAGAAAACTGCTGGATGATGCGACGTGCAAAGGTCACTTGATCCGAGAATTCGACAACACCTCGGCGCTGCTTTTCGAGAATGAACCCGCGAGCGAGGGGAAGCAAGACCTCTAGTGCGCCGACGGAGTTCAACTTCGTTCGGAACTTCTCGGTCTCCAGCGTCGACTTTCCGGGTAGTTCGCGACGTTCCGAAACCGCGCGCGCGTAGGTGATGACATCGTCGTCATTCGTGACGTCGAATTCCCCCAGTTCCGCCGCCAGCCGAATGACCGCATCGACGACGGCATCGAGCGAAAAGTCGTACTCGCCGAGGCGGGGATCGGCGCACGCGGTCACAACCTCGCGGGCAATCGCGTAGGCCGTCGCTTCGGTGATTACGGGCGAATCGGAGTCCCACCCAATTCGAGCGGCGTGCTCGGCAAAGATTTCCGAGGCAAAAGCGTTGTAGGTGGACACGGTCGGCGTGGCAAAACCGTGGTCGTCGTCGGCAAGGTGATCGATGTTGACGCCCAGCGCCGCGAACTCGGCACGACGGCTTCGGAGGAGTCCGATTCGTCGTCGGAACCGTTCCGAGAGTTCGCGGGCCGCCTTCCGGGTGAAGGTCAAACCGAGGACTTCCTCCGGCCGAATCCCGTGCGTCGCGACAAGCCACAGTGCACGCAGCGACATGGTTTCCGTTTTGCCACTGCCAGCGCCCGCGAGGACCAGGTGAATACCCTCGGGGCTCATGTCAATGACGTCGGCCTGCTCGGCGACAGGTTCGAACCCGAGTCCGAGGAGCTTGTCCAGTATGCGGGGATCGAGATTATTCATCAGAGCTCACCTCGGCGATTCTGACCCACGTGGTTTCGAGGTCGCGGACACCCGAGTATTCGGGAGCGGTTTCGGGTCCGGTGAATCGTTCAGAATGCATCGCCACGCCCATGGCGATGACCATGGTGGTGAAGTCGTCGAGCGCGGCGGCATCCATCGCGGACTGGGTGCGAACGGTGTACAACGATTTTTTGTTCGCCACGCGCGGGTAGAGCAGTCCGGCCGAGTGAAGTTTGGTTGCTTCGGCAACGGCTTCGCCCAACGCCTTGTGGCTGAAGGCGAGTTGGTAGGCCTTCAATTG
>JBEENB010000050.1:0-6309 GCA_041192365.1 Actinomycetota bacterium
AAACGGCGAACAGCGTCGAACAATGGCGAGCCGAGCGGCTTCGTCAGGCATTCGAGACGGGGCTGAGCGGCTGACGGACATGGTGTTCACCGCGGTCGCTGAATCACGGGCTTAGGGTGGAGTCGTGATCGCGCCCGTCCTGACCGCTGATATACCCGCAGAGCTCGGCCGTGTTCATTTCATCGGAATCGGCGGAAGCGGAATGAGTGGCATCGCACGGATGTTCCACGCGCGAGGTCTTGTCGTTACCGGATCCGATCGCTCTGAGTCGCAGACGCTGACGGACCTTCGAGCCGACGGAATAGTCGTTCAGATTGGACACGAGCCAATCGCTGTGCGCGACGCTGACACGGTCGTGGTCACGGGCGCGTTGTGGGCGGACAATCCCGAATACCGCTGGGCTATTGATCGCGGAATTCGCGTCCTTCATCGCGCACTCGCGCTGGCCTGGCTCGTTCGCGATCACCGCGTCGTGTCAGTAGCGGGAGCCCACGGAAAAACCACGTCGACGGCAATGATTGTGACGGGATTGCTCGGTGTAGGTCGCTCACCGTCATTCGTCAATGGCGGTGTGTTGGCCAACCTTGGTGCGTCTTCCGGTCGAGGAACCGATCCCGAGTTTGTCATTGAAGCCGATGAATCGGATGGATCCTTTGTCGTTTACCCGACATCGATTGGGCTGATTACCAACATCGACTCTGACCATCTGGAGCATTACGGTTCGGAAGAGGCATTTGACCAAGCGTTCGTGACTTTCGCAAACGGTTGTCGGGAGGTCGTTGTTGTGTCGGGGGACGACCCGGCACTGCGGCGGCTGATGCCCAACATTAAGACCCCGACTGTGACGTTCGGCGAATCGGACGGTGTTGATTACCGTGTCAGCGACATCGAGTCGTCCGCCGACGGCGTCAGTGCGACAATCACTCACGGTGATGACGTCGTCGAATTTCGTCTGCCCGTAGCGGGCGCCCACAACGCACTCAACGGCGCGGGGGCAATCGCAGTGATGTGCTCACTCGGCGTCGACCTCAGTGCGGCAGCGTCAGCGCTGGGTGATTTTGCGGGCACCGGTCGGCGCTTTGAACTAACGAGCACGGTCCGAGGTGTGCGGGTGTACGACGACTACGCCCACCATCCGCGCGAGGTCCGAGCCGCGCTGGCCACGGCCAGAAGTGTGGTTGGTGACGGTCGACTCATCGCTGTCCACCAGCCCCACTTGTACTCGCGCACGCGCGATATGGCGGTCGATTTCGCGCGCGAATATGAGAGTGGCGCAGACTTCACGGTGGTTCTCGATGTGTTCGGCGCGCGGGAGGACCCGATTGCGGGGGTGTCAGGCGCTCTTGTGGCAACTGCGTTTGCCGATCAAACCCGCGTGGCGTACTGTCCCGATTGGTCGGTCGCGGCGAAAATCGCGGCCGAGCACGCACAATCGGGAGACATCATCATGACGCTGTCCTGCGGTGATGTTTATCGCATCATCCCTCAGATTGTTGCGGAACTCGGCGTTTCGTGAAGCGACCTGATCTTCCCGGAGCACTCGGCACCTCGCGGTCGGTTCGACGGCCATCCCGACTGCAGCCGGTTTCCGCGACTGCGATTCCGTTCGCTCCGCGTGATTCGGACGAACGTCGATTCACGGCAGGTCGCCGGCGCCGACAACGCGCGTGGCTGACGGGTAGCGGTAGCCTCGTCGCGGTCGCGCTTGTGGTCACCGGAATTGTGCTGTCGCCACTTCTCACGCTGACAGACATCGTCGTGAAGGGACGGGACTCTGTTCCCGAGCGAACAATCGTCGGCGCGGCATCCGACCAAGTCGGCCAACCGCTCGTCGCCCTCAATTTCGATGCGATTCGTGAACGACTCAGTTCGGTCACGAGGATTCAGTCATTCACGACCGAGATTCAGCCCCCGCACACTCTGGTCATTCGGGTCGTCGAGCGCCAGGCTATCGGCTTCATGTCGATCGAATCTCAATGGGCGGTTGTCGACCCTGCCGGTGTCGTCATCGATACGGGGATGGAAAAGCCCTCGGGAATTCCCGAATTGTTCGGGGAGTCCACCACCGACACGGCATTTAGCGCCATGTCGGAGACGCTCGCTGCCCTGCCGAGTAGCTTCCTCGCAAAAGTCGAATCGATGTCGGCGCAGACGCGTGACAGCGTTCGGTTTACTCTGCGCGGCGTTGGGCACGAAATAGTATGGGGCTCTCCGGACAATTCCGCGCTGAAGCTCGTGGTGATGGATCGCGCGATTCGAGTCGCCGATCGTTCGAATAGAGTTTTCGAAATCGATGTCTCTGCCCCGGACAACATTGTTTTGCGGCGATTGCGCTGAATTGCGACACGCCGACTGAGTTGGCGGCTTCCGCGTACCGTCGTGACTACCGTGTGGGTGCCTGAGAGGGTAGAAAAAGTCTCGACTTCAAGTTGAGCCTGAATGTTGGAGGAACCCATGGCGTCCGCAAGCAACAATTACCTCGCCGTCATTAAGGTTGTCGGCGTAGGTGGCGGTGGTGTCAATGCTGTCAATCGAATGATTGACGCCAAGATCAAGGGTGTCGAATACGTCGCGGTGAACACCGATGCACAAGCTCTTCTCCTCAGCGATGCCGACGTCAAACTCGACGTAGGACGGCAACTGACCCGTGGTCTCGGTGCCGGCGCCGACCCCGAAATCGGTCGTCGCGCCGCGGAAGACCACGCAACGGAAATTGAGGAAAGCCTCGCCGGCGCGGACCTCGTTTTCGTCACTGCAGGCGAAGGTGGCGGAACCGGAACCGGCGGTGCGCCCGTTGTCGCGCGAATTGCCAAATCGATAGGTGCGCTCACCATCGGTGTTGTCACTACGCCCTTTGGCTTCGAGGCGCGTCGTCGCCGTGAACAGGCCGAAGCGGGAGTTGAACGCCTTCGTGCAGAGGTCGACACGCTGATTGTCGTCCCCAACGACCGGCTTCTTCAACTCGCTGACCCGACGATTTCGGTCACCGAAGCTTTTGCCATCGCAGACGAGGTCCTCCTTGCCGGAGTCCAAGGCATCACCAACCTCATCACGAACCCCGGGCTCATCAATCTCGATTTCGCGGACGTGCGGAGCGTCATGCACGGTGCGGGAACGTCCCTCATGGGTATCGGAAGCGCACGGGGTGCCGAGCGAGCGATCAAAGCAACCGAAATGGCGATCGCGTCTCCCATGCTCGACCAAACGATCAACGGCGCACACGGTGTGCTGTTGTCTTTCCAGGCCGGCTCCAACCTTTCCATCATGGAGGTCAACGAGGCGGCGACGCTGATTTCGGATGTCATCCACCCCGAAGCCAACTTCATCTGGGGAATGGGAATTGACGACACACTCGGAGACGAGGTGCGCGTAACGGTAATCGCTGCCGGATTCGACGAGAGAGACACCGTGCGCTCCGACCGAATTGGTACCGTCGCGTCGTTCCAAACACTCGATGAAGAATTGCAGCACAGCGAATTCGGGCGGTCAGTAACGACGACCGATATTCCGGTTTTGACCGACCAGTTTGCCGATTCAGACGCTTACGACCTTCCCGAATTTTTGCAGTAGCCCGTCGTGCCGTCCGTAACCGCACGATGGCACTCAGTGTTCGCTGAAGTAGCTGCGGAATGTTCAAAGTGGGGTCGTGACGTTGCCGACATCACGATTGTTGTCGTCACGAAGTTTCACCCGGTGTCGGTCATCGAGGAACTTCTCGACGCTGGCGCTCGGCACTTCGGCGAAAGTCGACACCAGGATGCTTCACCGAAAGCCGATGCACTCACGGATCGAGAACTCACGTGGCATTTTGTCGGGCAACTCCAGTCCAATAAGGCTCGGGCGATTGCGCGGTACGCCTCGGTTATTCACTCACTTGATCGGGATTCCGTTGTCGACGCCCTCGTCACGTCCGAAAATCGAGTAGGCGGCTTCATCGAGTTGAACCTGACGGACGATCCCGGCCGTGGGGGAGTGCAGACCGCCGATGACATGTTGCGACTCGCCGAGAGGATCCTCGCCGCCGGCACAATTGACCTGCGTGGCGTGATGGCGGTGGCACCTCAGGACGCCGACCCGAACGCGGCGTTCGCACACGTTGCCTCGATGTCCGAGATGCTCTGTCAGGCCTACCCGAACGCGACGGACATCTCTGCTGGTATGAGCGCCGATTGGCAACAGGCCATTGAGCACGGCGCGACACACCTTCGGATTGGCACGTCAATCACGGGAAATCGACCGACTCCGCGTTAATCTGATGAAAACCTCAAGGAGAGGACATCGTCATGAGGAAAACACTGGAATATTTGGGCTTCGTTTCATCGTCATCCCATTTCCCGAAAGAGCGCACGAGCGTTAGGCCTGACCTTCCCCGTCCGTCCGGACCTCGACCCGTCGCTGTGCCGGGGCGTTCGATGAGTCGATCGCGCAACGAGCCCTCATATTCGGTCATCCACACCATGCGCCCTCGCCGCTACGCAACTGATGCGTCAGGTATAGCAGAGACGTTTGCGGATGGCTCTCCGATTATCGTCGACTTGTCCATGATGCAAGAGGCCGACGTTCGTCGTTTGATTGACTTTATGTCAGGTCTCGTCAAGGGACTGGACGGAACCATTCGCCGCGTTGCCGTAAAGGTGTTCATGCTTACCCCCGCGGGGATTGAACAGTTCGATGACGAACTCGACCAGAACAGCCTCCAGCCGAGTCACGACGAAGAACTCCTGGCGTAGTCCATGCCAGTGTTGGGAAACATCCTTTACGCAATTCTGTGGTGCTTCTCGGCTTTGCTGTGGTCGCGCTTCATCCTTGAATGGGTTCAGCAAATCGCGCCGCAGTGGCGGCCGCGCGGTGTGGTGCTAATCCTCGCGGAAGCGACGTACACCGTAACCGACCCGCCGCTGCGCTTTCTCCGGCGATTCATCAAACCGTTGCGCATCGGTTCCGTTGCAATCGACCTTTCCTGGACTCTGTTGCTTTTTGCCGTGTACATCGCAATGTCTTGGGTTGTTTAGGGTTCGCGGTAAAGTGTTGTCAACCGATAAAGCGGTTGTCCTAAGGAATGAGGCCGGCCAATGTTGAGTGCTGAAGACATTGTTAACAAACAATTCAAGACGAAACGCGACGGTTATGACCCCGATGACGTTGACGATTTCCTCGATGAGGTCGTCAAGGAACTCCGTCGCATCCAAATCGAAAACGATGGACTTAATCAAAAAGTATTGGGCGCCGAATCGCGTGTGGCAGAGATGCAGCGCGGAGGTGGACCAATAGCGGCCAGCCTCGTGACGGGAACCGCCGAGACCGGCACATCGAGTCAATTACTCCAACTCGCTCGGAAACTTCACGACCAGCACATCCAAGAGGGGTATACCGAGCGCGACCGAATTATCGAAGAGGGCAAGAACCACGTGACTCGCATGCTTGCTGAAGCGGAGCTTCGCCAGCGTAACGAAATTAACGTGCTCGACCAGCAGCGCATCGCGGTCGAGCGCGAAATCGATCGGCTCAAACTTTTTGAAAAAGAGTATCGTCAGCACCTCAAGCAGCACCTCGAAAAGCAGCTTGCGGATCTGGCCAACAGCGGTCAGGAATCCGCCAACTCCTTTTAGTCCCGATGCCACAGCATCGGTCGCTTCCGGTTCCTGACGGTCTCGTCGGGGAACGTATCGACGTTGCCGTCGCCAAATTGTTGGGCTTTTCGCGGACGTTCGCCGGCGACGTCATCGAACGCGGCGGTGTCGAGGTGGATGGACGGGTAGCAACGAAGTCTGACCGCTTGTCTGCCGACGTACTGCTGTCGATTGTCTGGGACGACCCGCGCGAACCCGAGATTGTCCCGGTTGTGATAGCTGACATGCAGATCGTTTATGACGACGACGACATTGTCGTTGTGAGTAAGCCCCCGTTCCTCGCCGCTCATCCCTCCCTGGGATGGGAGGGCGACACGGTGCTGGGCGCGCTCGCCGGAGCGGGCTATCGAATTGCGACGTCGGGACCACCGGAACGTCAGGGGATCGTGCATCGACTCGATGTGGGGACCTCGGGCCTCATGATTGTGGCCAAGAGCGAGATCGCGTATTCGGTCATGAAGCAGAAATTCAAGGATCGTGAGGTTTTCAAGGAATACCACGCGCTCGTTCAAGGCGAGATGGTGCCAGCAGAGGGAACAATCGACGCACCAATCGGTCGTCACCCGGGTTCGGCATGGAAATTCGCGGTCACCCACGACGGGCGACATGCCGTCACGCACTTTGACACTCTCGCCACTTATCCGACGGCAACGCTCTTGTCGGTGGGTCTCGAGACCGG
>JBEENB010000051.1:0-5772 GCA_041192365.1 Actinomycetota bacterium
TCCTGCATGGGCGATTGGGCTCATCGGTGATGCCGGCCGCGAGTTGCTCTTGACGTCACAGAAGGTTCGAGCAACCGCGCTAGAAAAAGACGGGTTCGTTTTCGAGCACAGAACCGTCGTCGAGGCGCTGCGCTGGGCTATCGCGGAAACGCGCCGGTAACGAACCGAACACCGCGGACTAACGAGCCGAACCGGCCGGGGTTGCGTAACCAGAGCGCAGCGCGCACCACCGGCGCTAACCACCCGAACACGCGATCGAACACCCTCGATCGGGCACGCACATCGGCGTCGGTGCCGAATCTGGTCCCCGACGAATCCTTGGGATGCTGACTAAACGTGATGGGGAAATAGTCGCACTTGAGTTTGGCGCGATTCGCGTCGGCAACAAAGATGTACTCGTCACCGAGGAAATTCGGGGTTCCCGCTCCGAATTCTTCGTCGAACGCCACATTCGCTCGGCGAATCATCTCGGGGCGAACGGCGAGTTCGATTGTGCCGACGCGAGCCGAGTTCCAGATTGTCGCCGATTCGCGAATCGCTGGGTAGCGCTTTCGCAGTGCGCCTGTTTCATCGTTCGCTCGACCAAGCAACACCGCGAGTCGCGGGTTATCCGCGAACGTCGCGAGAACCTCGACGAGTCCTTTTGGCAACCAGGTCACGTCTTCTTCACCGAAAATCAAGACCTCGCCAGTCGCCTCGCGAATCGCAGCGTTGCGACTTACTGCCACTCCCGTTGATTTGAGGCGGATGACGCGGACATCGTCGCGTTGTGGGGCGACGTCCCCTGGCCCTTGAACCACCATCAGAATTTCGGTGTCAGCGCGGGATCGTGGCAACACGACGCGAGGCAACCCCTCGGCCAGGACCGAGTAGGCGATGGTGAGGGCGGGCTTAGTCACTGTTGACTCGCGCCCTAGCAAATCGCATCAGCCCAGAAGCGATGCCCGAATACATCTGCCCGATCATCCGAACCGCGAGGAACGACACGAGCGCGGCGCCTGCGGTGATATCGCCGAGAACCGTCAGCGCAATAAGAGCAGCCATGAGAATCATGACGCCAACACTCGCAATCAACGAGGCGAGCTCTCCCGCCTTGATTCGCGCGCGCACCTTGTCGGCGCTCGACGCCGGATCTTTCGCTTCTTGTTGATCGCGGAAACCCTGTTGGGTGACGAACTGGCGCCGGAGCGAAATGCCGAAAACCTGGATGATTCCGAGTGCGATGACCAGATTCGCAAGGCCGAACACCGGTGATAAAAAGAAGAGAGCGGCGGTGATGACGACGATTCGTGCGCCCATCGTCAAGATCGACGTCAGTTCCATAGCAGTCGCCCAGCGCCATGACTCCCCCGCGCGCGACGCCGAGTTGCCCTGGAAAGCCTTTTCGAACACGTTGACGCGGTACAGGCTCTGCCCGTAATTCAAGACACGAAGTCCACCGAACACCACCAGGAATACGACGGCCAAAACGATGGTGTCTTTGGTCGTTCGCGTCACCCCCGTATCGGGAATGATGATGTTCGAGAACAATTGGGCGGACAACAGTTCCGCCGCCGAGACGAGTGCCCCGAACGACACCAGACCAGCGACGATGAAACGGTCACGGCGTGTGCGGAAGAGGTCGGCCATCGCCGACCGGAACTGCAGCACCAAGGTGATCATGATGACCTAACGGTATCGCGCCTCGGCCGCAAGACCGCGTTTGATCGCGTCGATGATTTCGTCCTTTTTCGCTTCGGACACGATGTCATCGCGCTCGATGTTGGCGAACGAAAACTTGCGCAGGTCCACCGGGACGCTGACAGGACTGATTGTCTCGAGCCCGACACCGAGTGCGTAGTCGCCGTACTTGAGTCCGGTGCCGTGAACCGCGTCTTCGAAGCCCTCGAACGTGACGAGAGAACACGGGATGCCGTAAGACTGGCAAACGATGAACACGTGCATCGCGCTGGTCACCACGCGGTCAAAAGCGATGAGTCTGCCGAGAAATTCGGCAATTTTGTCAGGCGACGACATCAGCACGGACAGTTCCTCGAAGTCGTCGGGCAATCGCATGGCCGTACTGCTGTGAGTGAAGTGCCGGACAAAAGCGGTCTTGCCGTTGGTTTTTTTCGGGCGGGCCAGTGGGATGATGCGCGACATCACCGCTCCGGGGTCTCCGAAGGATTCGACGTCAGGCCCACCGCACTCCTTCACCAGTTTCGCGGTGATCGGACCTCGAACCGAGATGTACTCAGCCTTCGGGTGAAGTTCGACGTCGTCGGACGAAATGCCCGTGCCGACCACAATGGATGACGGCGTGATGAAACGCCCAATCGATCCGGTCGAGATGAGGTGATGTTCCACGATCGGCGCCGTCGGTGAGTGATACAGAATTCGGTCGGTCGTGTAATTGCCGATGATGAGAGGGCTGAGCCAGTCGCCAAAGTTCCCAGGGAACGGACGGGCCCACCAGGTCAGGGTGACGTGCTTCTCTGACTCGCGGGCGGAATAGTGGGCAAACGTATTCGCAGCCACAATCGTCGCTCGCTCTTCGTTTGTCGTCACGCCACTCGTGTTGAGATCAACCGAAAGCTTGGCGAGTTCTGTCCGGTTGCCATCGAAACCGGCACGCAAAATCTTGTGGGTGATGGCGCGGCGGGACAGAGTCTTTCCCACAGACCCCTGACCAGTGAGAATCGAGGTGATTCCGACGCGGTCGGCAATGTTCACGAGTCGACGCGCGACGGGCTTGGAAAATCCCTTGAGAATCTTTTTGCCGAATATCGTGATGCGTCTGCGAACAGTCAGTTTCGACGCCGATTTGTGCTGTTCGACCTTGCCCTTGAACTCGGACACATTTCCCGACGAACCGAACACGAAGAATGGCTTGACCTTGAGGGATGGGTCGCCCTTGCCGACAACCGCAACCGACGGGATGACCTGGAACGTGAGCGAATCGGCGTTCTGGCGCCAACCGTCCTCGAAGAAATAGTCGTCCGTCGCTTTGAGTTCCGATTGAGCCTCCAGCGCCGCCGCGTCGGCGATCATCTTGCGCGCGTTCTCGCTCGTGCCGACACCCCAAAAGCATGGCTCCCAAAAGCGCGTGCGGTTGTGATAACCGATTGTCAGCGACGAACCAAAGCCGCGCTGGAAACCGATGATGTCAGCGCTCGAGTTCCGAACAAAATCGGGTAGAGACAACAGGCGACAATCGACGTCGATCCAAAAAATCTTCTTGTCGGGAAACCGTTCGCACACCGACTGTAGGAACGGAACCTTTTGGCGACACATGTCCGCCCAGTCCTGGCCCGGCTTCTTGGCGATTTCCTCGAGAACATACTCGACGCCGATCTTGTCAAGGTCCGCTTTCAGAGCCTTCGCTTCGTTTCGGTAATACTCGTCATCCGTATAAAACGAACACACCACGATCGAGCTCATGAAATCCTTCCCCGTCAGGCTAACGGTTCAGTTTACCCGCCTGGGCAGAAGGTTAAGAGTGCACCGAGATGGCAGCGGTGTTGAGCGGCACGTCGGTGTCGCGCCCGCGGAACGTGAAGACCCCGCGCCAAAAGCCGATGCCCCACGACAAGTGCATCGTCGGCAGAACCGCCATCAGCGCGATGCGAGACTTCGGGCTGAGTCCCTTCGACAGCCACGCGCTTCCGAGGACAACCGCGGCATACGCATATAGCGGCAACAGCCACCACCAGTTCAGTGTCGAGGCGAGCCCAACTACGGCGGCGATCGAGGCGAGAACGAACGTGGGCGGGACAAGATATTTCAGGCGAGTGCGCTTCGGGTTCGCGAGCAAAATGAAGGCGCGGAACGTGCCCGTCGTGAGGAACTGGCGCGCGAGCGACACGATGTCGCGGCGCGGGTAGTACCCGACCTTCAGTCTCGGGTCAAACCACACGACCTTGCCGCTCTCGCGAAGACGTGCGTTGAGTTCCCAGTCCTGTCCGCGAACGAGCAACTCGTTGAAACCGCCGACCGCGAGAACATCCTCGCGACGGAAAACCCCGAGGTACACGGTGTCGGCCGGACCCGCAGCACCGCCCGTGTGAATCGGACCGCCGCCCAGCCCGATGAAGTTTCCGTAGGCCCACGCAACAGCCTTCTGGATCGATGAGTGACCGCGCGCCTCCATGATTCCCCCGACATTTGTCGCGCCCGTATCCTGCAAAATCGACACGGCCAATTGCGCGTAGCCGGGTTCGAGCTCGGAGTGGGCGTCGACTCGGAAAATCACGTCAGCGTTCGTTGACAACATCGCGATATTCAACGCGGCGGGCGTGCTGCCCGACGGATTGTCAACGATGACGAGTGGAAACTCGTCGGCTAGCTCGTTCGCGGTCTCTCGGGTCTTGTCCTCAGACGGACCAATGGCGACGACAATCTGCGTGCCCTTGGGATTCTTTTGCGCAACGATGCTCTCGACCGCAGTGCGCAGGTAACGCGCATCGTTGCGAACCGGCATGACATACGCGATGGACAGCGCTTTCGCACCACGCTTCGCCGTCGTCATGAACGCGAGTCTATCGCTCCCAGTGTGATGGCTACGCGGACTGCGGCACGCCCCTCGCGGCGTCGTCCGACGGTGTCGAGCGTCAATCCGTGAATGAGCGCAGCCTGCCACGTGTCGGGAATCGGGGTCGCGAGAAGGGCGTCGACGGCGTCTCGATCGCGGCGGTTGATGACCGGGACCTGCGGTTCGCCGTTCTCTGCCGTATACCTCGTGAGCAGCCGGCCGGCCTGGCGGCCGAACACAAGTTCACGGACCAACGACCACATGCCGATGACGGGTGCCACGAAGAGCGCGAGCCCGTAGACGAGAGTCAGCGGCTGACTCGAGGCGACCAGCAGCGCGGCCTGATACGCGGCAAACACGATGTACAGAACGAGCAGTGCCGACATCACGGCGACTCCAATAATGGTGCGGGTCGTCTTCATCCCTCCAGCCTATTCTTGCGGCGCGCTCGCCTGTGCCACTCTCCTTCCCTTAACAACCCCACTCCCCACCCTTCACGTTTTTGGAAACCAAATCGGCTCATTCCGACGTTCTTGGAAACCGATGCGGTTAATCGACGCGAGGCCTTGGTCACACTGTCGTCCCGTTTCCAAGAACGCTCAGATCCGTCGATTCCGTTGCCGGGAAAGTGCTTTTCTGATCGTCTGAAGGACCGAATCCCACTCCTCAAAGACTTGGGAATACGAGATTTCCAGAACATCCCATCCTTCAGCGCGGAGCCAGGCCACCTTTCTCCGATCGCGTTCCCAGTCAGCGCGTTCTGAATGAAACTCTGCACCATGGGTCTCCAACACCAACCCGCGGCCCAGGACGAAATCGACCCGGAAACGCCCAATCGGAACCTGCATCGTGTGGTGGATTCTTGCCTGCGTTAGCCGAAATCGCACAACTGACTCGAGCGCCGATTCAGGAACACCCGACCGCATTCGAACAATTCGCGTCTTGGTCGCAGGAACCGCCCCTTCCACGATTTTCCAATCCAGCGACGTGAGCGCTCTAATCCGCTCTAGATGGTCGACCAAAGCCAACGTCCACTCCGCTTTTTGACACGTGCTGTAGTCAATAACCATTTCAGCCAGACCGACGCATGCTCCGATCCGAGTTGGAGTTGTGCGGCGCGTTGTTCGAAAATCACCAACTTCATCTCGCCGACTTCGAATGTGAAAGTGAATGCTTTCCACTGGATAGCCGAACACCCTCGCGGCCGATGCACACGTCAAAAGGCCGTGGGCTTCAACCGCCCGGATTTCGGATGGCGAAAT
>JBEENB010000052.1:0-5686 GCA_041192365.1 Actinomycetota bacterium
GCTTGTCGTAGACGTCTTTGGGCTTCCCCTGCTGGGCGATCTCGCCGTCACGCATCACGACGATGAAGTCGGAGAGCGTCATCGCTTCTTCTTGGTCGTGCGTCACGAACAGCGACGTAATTCCGAGCCGGCGCTGCAGTTGAAGCAACTCGGTGCGCATTTCGACGCGCAACTTCGCATCGAGGTTGCTCAACGGTTCGTCGAACAAAAACACGGAGGGTTCGCGAATGATGGCGCGACCGATCGAGTAAAACGTTTGCCGCGTGCACCAAAAAACTTTTAAGTTACGGCCGTTTGCTGGCTACTTCGAGTACTCCGCAGGAATCGCCAAACGCTGCCCCGGCTGAACCGTTGCGGTGTCGAGCTGGTTGAGGCTCACGATGTCGGCGATGACCTGTTGGGTGTCGGCGGCCGGAGCGATGTCGCCCGCGATGCTCCAGAGCGTGTCGCCCGGCATGACGGTGACCTGCTCGAACGATGCGGTCGAGACGGTCGAGTCAGCACCGGCCTGCGATGCACCGAATCCGAGGAAGTACGCGCCAGCCGCGAGGGCGAGAGCGATGATTGTTCCAAAGAAGATACGACCGCGGCGGGTCAAGCGCATGGGTTCGGGGCGGGCGGCGCGAACGGGACGCGACGGCGCTGAAAAGCGGACGGTGTCGTTGTATCCGATGGTGCTCATGGTGCCTCCTGTGATGTGAAAGATACGTCCCCGGCCCTCGGCCGGGAGGGCCGGTTCTGTATCTATGTTTCGAACATACATTCGAATCTCCTTCGTGTCAAGTGACTCGCCGCGACTTTTTCCGGCCCGAATACCACGCCGTGTCGAACAAATGTTTGAAGAATGCTGTTTTGGCTGGTAACCTTTCGAACATCCATACGACAGTTCTATCGAATGGCACCGACACGTAACCCGACCGAAAGGCCCGACATGAGTCCGGACCCGGCAACCCTCAGCGACAAGCAGCGCGAGATCCTCGCGTTCCTCCACGAGACCATCACCCGCGTCGGCTACCCGCCTAGCATGCGCGAAATCTGTGACGCCGTCGGCCTCACCTCGGTGTCCTCCGTGTCACACCAGCTGACCCAGCTCGAACTGCGTGGTTTCATTCGACGCGATCCCAACCTCAACCGAGCCATCGAAATCCTCGTCGAGCTCGGTGACGGCAATCCCGACGCCGTGCGCGTCAGTGACGACGACATTGTTAACGTGAGCCTCGTCGGCCGTATCGCCGCCGGTGTCCCCATCACCGCCGAACAGAACGTCGAAGCCGTCTTCCCCCTGCCCCGCCAGGTGGTCGGCAACGGGAACGTATTTATGCTCAAGGTTCAGGGCGACTCGATGATTGACGCCGCCATCTGCGACGGAGACTACGTGGTCGTGCGCGAACAGCAGACCGCCGAGAACGGCGACATCGTCGCGGCGATGCTCAACGACGAGGCGACCGTCAAGGTCTTCAAGCAGCGCGACGGCAAAACGTGGCTGCTCCCCCGCAACTCTGCATACGAGCCGATCGACGGCGACTACGCGAAGGTGTTGGGGAAGGTTGTGGCGGTTATTCGGAGTGTTCAATAGCCCCAAACCTTTGCGTGGCGATCGCCCGCACAGTAGTTTGAGGACATGAGCAATTCCACGGTTTTCGATGCGATACGAGCGTTCGTTCGCGAGCGCGACTGGGAACAATTTCACACACCTGAAAATCTCGCGAAGAGCGTCTCTATCGAGGCTGCCGAGTTACTGGAGTGCTACCAGTGGGATTCGAATGCGTCGGATGACCGTGTCCGTGACGAGTTGGGCGATGTGTTGACTTATTGTTTCCTGCTCGCCGACAAGATTGGCGCAGACCCGGTCGAACTGATTCTCGAGAAGCTCAAGAAAACGAAAGCCAAATACCCGGTAGAGAAATCGCATGGACGAAGCACCAAATACACCCAACTTTAGAATCGAGCTCGTCCCATTCGATGCGGGGGCGATATCGGTATGGGGCCAGGCAGACTGGCGTCACCGAAATTGGCCCGTTGTGTACACAATCAACAACGACCGCGAGATCTATGTGGGCGAAACGACGAGTGCGACGAGCCGCATGCAACAGCATCTCGCTGCGCCGGCGCGGAAGGGTTTACGCCACGTCAAGATTGTCATCGATGAGTCATTCAATAAATCCGCGTGCCTCGACCTCGAATCTCAACTAATTCGCTATTTCGCCGCTGACGGAAAGTATCGTCCCCAGAATCTTTGCCACGGAATGGTCGACAGCGAGTATTTCGATCGCGATCAATACCAAAAACGCTTCGACGTGATCTTCAACGAGCTCGTGCGGGAGGGCGTTTTTTCACGTTCGATTCCCGAAATCGTCAATAGCGACCTCTTCAAATTCAGTCCGTTCAAGGCGCTAAACCCCGAACAGGAAGTTGCTATCGACGGCGTGCTTGAGAAGCTTGCGGAAGATATTCACAACGCGAGCGACGAACCGATGGTTGTGCGCGGTGACCCCGGCACCGGCAAGACAATTGTTGCCGTCTACCTCATGAAGTTGCTCGCCGACATCTCGAACAGCACGCCTGATGATGTTTTAGATATCGATTCGCGGTTTGTCGATTTCTTCCAATTCGGATTTCGGGAACTGTTTACCGGGTTAAGAATCGGATTGGTGATTCCCCAACA
Organism: Actinomycetota bacterium; assembly: GCA_041192365.1. Lineage (GTDB taxonomy): Bacteria > Actinomycetota > Actinomycetes > Actinomycetales > Microbacteriaceae > MWH-TA3. The sequence goes on from JBEENB010000052.1 coordinate 2,666, forward strand.
GTCGCTTAGAAAAACCATCGAGAAAGTTTTTGCGCGAACACCTGGCCTGCACAAATCAATGGTGTTGGGCCCGTTCCAGGTTGGCAAATCGCCCGAAAAATTTGATTTGCTCATTGTTGATGAAACTCACCGATTAGGACAACGGTCGAATCAGCCCTCCGCGGCCTTAAATCGTCAATTCAAGGAAATCAACATCGCGCTCTTTGGCGAAGATCGGGATTCAATTTCCCAGTTGGACTGGATCAAGGCGCAAAGTAAGCACCAGTTGTTTCTGGTTGATGGCGAGCAGACCGTTCGCCCTGCGGACCTCCCCGCGGCGGAAACCCGCAAACTGATTGTGTCTGCGGAGCGCGCTGGTTCCTATTTCCGTCTGATTTCCCAAATGCGTGTCGCTGGCGGCGAGGATTACATCGACTATGTCGGTCGCGTCCTTGACGGCGAAAGCGTTGCGCCTCGGGATTTCAACAGCTATGAAATTCGTCTCTTCGACGATGTTTCCGACATGCGCGAAGCCATTGTCCAGAAGGATCGTGAGTTCGGGCTTGCACGCATGATCGCCGGCTATGCCTGGGAATGGAAGAGCAAACGGAACCCCACCATGCCGGACATTGTGATTGACGGGATTGAAATGTTTTGGAACCGAACGGCGACTGACTGGGTCAATTCGGCAACCGCGTTAGACGAAGTAGGAAGTATCCACACGGTTCAGGGTTATGACCTCAACTACGCGGGCGTAATCATCGGGAATGACTTGCAATTCGATAATGCGACACAAAAAATTTCCTTCTCGCGTGAGGATTATTTCGACCAGCGCGGTAAAGAAAACTTGCCCCGGCTCGGTCAGGTTTTCAGTGATGACGAAATCCTTCAATACATCAAGAACATTTATCGAGTACTGATGACTCGAGGCATCAAGGGAACCTACGTCTACGTTTGCAATCCGGCACTTCGGGAGTATCTGCGAAAGTTTATTTCTTAATGCTCGATGTAGGGCTCTAGGCGGTTCGACATTTCGACCGACACGCGCGCATGAATTCGGGTGCCTGACTCCACATAATCGGTGTCAAGAATCTGCGCATGTTCGTGCAGCAGGCTGACCAGTTCGCCGTGGTCGTAGGGAATGACCGCCGTGATCTCGACATCGGGGTCGGGAATCGTCTGGGCAATGAGTTGCTGGAGCTCATCGATGCCCTCACCTGTGAATGCAGAGACAAAGACCGCGTTCGGCTCAAGTCCCCGCAAAACAAGGCGCTGGTCTGCGTCGACGAGGTCACTCTTGTTAAACACCATGATCTCGGGGATGTTACGGGCATCAACTTCGCCCATGACGTCTCGGACGGTCTTGATTTGTTGTGCTGGGTCGGGGTGTGAGCCGTCTACCACGTGGACAATGACGTCGCTCATGGTGACCTCCTCGAACGTAGACCGGAAGGCCTCGACGAGTTGGTGTGGCAATTGGCGCACAAATCCGACGGTGTCGGCAAGCGTGTAGGGGCGGCCGTCAGGAGTCTCGGTCTTACGAACAGTGGGGTCGAGCGTCGCGAAGAGTGCGTTCTCGACGAGCACTCCAGCTTTGGTGATGCGATTGAGAAGAGATGACTTCCCAGCATTCGTGTAGCCAACAATTGCCACCGACGGAACAGCGTTTCGAATTCGAGTAGCGCGCTTGGCCTCGCGGGCGGGAAGGAATCCGGCAATCTGCTGGCGCAACTTCACCATCCGCGAGCGAATTCGACGACGGTCAATCTCAATTTTGGTTTCACCGGGACCGCGCGAACCCATACCCGCGCCCTGCCCACCGACCTGACCACCGGCCTGGCGCGACATCGAATCACCCCAACCACGAAGGCGGGGAAGTAAGTAGTTGAGCTGCGCGAGTTCGACCTGCGCCTTACCCTCGCGGGACTTGGCGTGCTGGGCGAAGATATCGAGGATCACGGCGGTGCGGTCGATGACCTTGACCTTGACGGCGTCTTCGAGCGCGCGGCGTTGGCTCGGGGCGAGCTCGGTGTCTGCAACAACAGTGTCTGCCCCAACGGCCATGACGATCTCGTGAAGTTCCTGGACCTTTCCGCGACCAAGATAGGTGGCAGGGTCCGGGTGAGGCTTGCGCTGAAGCACACCGTCGAGAACAACCGCACCTGCGGTCTCGCAGAGTGCAGCCAATTCCTTCATCGAATTTTCGGCATCCTCTTGATTGCCCTGGGAATAGACACCGACGAGAACGACGTTCTCAATACGAAGTTGGCGGTACTCGACCTCGGTGACGTCTTCGAGTTCGGTACGGAGACCGTCTACGCGGCGGAGCGTTATGCGGTCGGCGAGGTCCATTTCGCCGACGGAGGGCGCATCAACCTCATCAAATTCGTTTGTCATGTGGTCTAAGGCTACGCGACAGCATGTGACCGAGCGATGTGATTCGGTGAAATCGAACCCCAACCATCTGATCCGTAGTTAGCATCAGCCCAGCAATGATTGCCTTGTGTGCCCAAACATAGCCGGTTTTTCGACTTGAAATTGTCCGCAGGAGTCCAGTTCTTGGAGATTGTTGACTGACACAATGGCTGACCAATTTGAGGCAATCCAATCGGCGATTTGTCTAATTCTTGCGATACTTTCCAAGCGACGATTGTTCACCAATCAAAGACCCCAAGAAATTCGACGGGAAACGTGTTCAACGGCGATAGTCGGCTGAGTTGGGCAGGGCGAAGAGCTGGCCATCGACAACACAATCTTCATTTGTGTCGGACGCTGATGATAAGTTGATTTTAATTGAGCCAATAAACGAGTTTCGTTCTCCGCTCGCTCTCGACCAAAGCGATGACGTCTGTTACGGGGTCAGCCCCGGCCAACGCTCCGCGATCGCGGTTCAGGTGATCGAACGGGACATAGACGATTCGGCGGGTCATGCTCGGCGACACTTTTCCGAACAGTACTTCACGTTGTCCCAGTCGCGCGCCCACTTCTTGCGCCACTCGAACGGCAACCCGCACGTCGCGCATACCTTGGGCGGGTGCCCGT
>JBEENB010000053.1:0-5651 GCA_041192365.1 Actinomycetota bacterium
GAATTGATAACCGGAACGGCCGAATGGGCAGCCATCTCGTCGATGTCCGACTGCGCAAACGTGCGCCATACAATCGCGGCGACCATCCGCTCGAGCACACGGGCTGTATCGGTGATGGATTCTTTTGCTCCCAGCTGCGATTCCCCCGCCTGAATGATAAGCGGATTGCCACCGAGGTCTGCGACCCCGACGCTGAATGACACACGTGTTCGCGTGGACGGCTTGTCGAAAACGAGAGCCACCGACTTCGGGCCGGCGAGAGGTTTATGCGAGTAGGGGTCGACCTTCATCGCGATGGCCATGTCGATGATCTGTTGTTGCTCGGCGGGGGTGATGTCGTCGTCGCGACGGAAGTGACGGGCCATGACTACTCTCCTTTATCCGGTGTGACTTCGGTGCCCACACCTTCGGGGGTGAACACCTCGAGCAGGATTCCATGCGGTTCGCGACCGTCGATCATCGCCGCTTTCGGAACGCCGCCCTCGACCGCGTCAACACACGCGGTTGCTTTAGGGACCATGCCACTGGAGAGGGTCGGAAGCATTTCGCGCAACTCGCCCGCCGAAATACTCGACACAAGTGTCGACGTATCGGGCCAGTTCGCGTAAAGCCCTGGAACATCGGTCAGAATCATGAGTTTCTCCGCGCGCAACGCGATGGCAAGAGCAGCCGCTGCGGCATCCGCGTTGACGTTGAGGCTTTGCGACGGTTCGTCCATGTTTGGAGCGATGGTCGAAATCACAGGAATCGAGCCGGCATCGAGCGCGGCGAGGACCGAGGTGGGGTCGACCGAAACGACTTCGCCAACGAGCCCAAGGTCGACGTCTTCTCCGTTGACGTGAGTCAGCCGTCGTCCCTGGTAGAGTCCGTGGTCCCCCGGAATCCCAACCGCGAGATGACCGTGAGCATTGATGAGTTCAACGATCTGTCCGGTGATGTGCTCGGTCAGCACCTCTCGCACCACACTCATCGCTTCGGGGCTCGTGTATCGATATCCCGACCGAAATTCAGAGGCGATTCCCAACGATTCGAGCATCGCGGTGATTTGCGGCCCTCCCCCGTGCACGATGACGGGCCGGACACCGACGGTTCGCAGGTAGACCATGTCTTCGGCGAATCTTTCTTTCAGTTCATCGGACACCATCGCGTTACCGCCGAACTTTATGACGACCGTCTTGCCAGCGAACGACTGCAGCCACGGCAAGCTCTCGATGAGCACTCGCGCCTTGTCGGCGGCGCTGCTGATCGGTCTCGTCGTTGACATTAGGACGAGTACGCGCTGTTCTCGTGAACGTAATCGTGGGTGAGGTCGTTGGTGTATATCGTGGCGGACGCGTCTCCGACGTGAAGGACAATGTCGAGTTGAAGGGCGCGGGGCGTGATGTCCACCTCGTCGCGAGGTCGATCGGGACCGCCCGCCGTGCACACACGAACCCCGTTCATGAGGACGTCAACGTGGTATGGGTCGAATTTGGCGGCGGTGGTGCCGATCGCAGCGAGGACACGACCCCAGTTCGAATCGTTACCGAACACCGCGGCCTTGAAAAGGTTGTTGCGAGCGACCGATCGTCCGACCTCCACCGCGTCGGCTTCGGTCGCCGCTTCGGTCACCGTGATGGTGATGTCGTGCGACGCGCCTTCGGCGTCACGCTGTAATTGCGTCGCGAGGTCGATGCACGCCTCAGTCAGAAGTGCCGTGAATTCGGCGAGGTCGGGTTGGGTGCCGCTCGCACCGGACGCCATGAGCGTGACCTGGTCGTTGGTCGACATGCACCCGTCCGAATCGAGTCGGTCGAACGAGACGCGGGTAGCGGCGCGAAGTGCCTGGTCAAGTTGATCGGCCGTCAGCACGGCATCGGTCGTGATGACTACGAGCATCGTGGCGAGCCCCGGCGCCAGCATCCCCGCGCCCTTCGCCATTCCGCCGATGCGGTAGCCCGCTCCGTCGCGCGTAACGGTCTTGGGAACCGTGTCGGTGGTCATGATGGCGTCGGCGGCGTCCTGACCACCGTCGCGATGGAGAACCGTCGCGAGAGTGGTGATTCCCACAAGAATCTTGTCAATCGGCAGTTGGTCGCCAATCAAGCCGGTAGAGCAGACGAGGACATCACCGCTCGAAATCTCGAGGGCAGAGCCGACAGCCTCGGCGGTCGAATGCGTCGCCTGGAATCCCTGCGCGCCGGTGAAACAGTTCGCGCCACCTGAATTGAGGACGATGGCCGAAACCTGACCGTCCTTGATGACTTCGCGCGACCACAGGATGGGGTTCGCTTGGCTGCGATTGCTCGTGAACACGGCGGCCGCGGCGTTGAGCGGACCGCGGTTTCGCACAAGGGCCAGGTCCTTGTTGCCACTCGATTTGATTCCCGCCGCGATTCCGGCGGCGATGAAACCATCGGCGTAGGTCACGGTCACGGTGCGACTCCGATTGCCGTGAGGCCGAGGGCTTCCTCGAAACCGAGTGCGATGTTCGCCGACTGAATCGCCGCGCCAGCCGTACCCTTGCCGAGGTTATCGATGGCGACGGTGACCACCGCACGACGTGCTCGTTCGTCCACGGCGACCTGGATGTGGGCGGCGTTTGAGCCAAGGACGTCGGCGGTTCGTGGCTGTTGTCCCTCGGGGAGCATCGTGATGAACCGTTGATCAGAGAACGTTTCCCTGAAGGCGGAGCGGACGTCGTCCAGCGTCACACCATCGCGCAGGGTCGCCGTGTTGGTCGCGAGGATTCCCCGCGACATCGGTACGAGCACCGGGGTGAATGACAACGCCATCGCCGACGGCGCTTTTTCGACCAGATGCAGGTTTTGCAGAATTTCGGGGTTATGCCGATGGCTGCCACCGACACCGTATGCCGATGCACTGCCCAGGATTTCGCTGGCGAGAAGCTCTTCGGTTGCACGTCGTCCCGCTCCGGAAACGCCCACCGCGAGGACGGAAACGAGGTCGGTGGTCTCGATCAGATCCTTTTGCACAAGCGGCGCAAACCCTAGCGTCACAGCGGTGGCGTTGCAGCCGGGAACGGCGATGCGTTTAGCTTCACGCAGCAGCTCGCGTTGATTCCACAGTTCCGGCATTCCGTAAACCCACGGCGCTGAAAAATCGCCCCCGTAATAGTCTGCCCAATCCTTTTTCGAGGTGAGCCGGTGGTCGGCCCCGCAGTCGACGACGAGCCCCGCATCAATCGCATCGTCGAATTGGCCCGACGCTCCGTGTGGAAGTGCGAGGAAGACGACATCGTGTCCGCTCAGTGTTGTCGCGGCGGTTTCCCGCAGAGTCAACCCCAGGTTCGACAGGTGTGGGTGTAGCGACCCGAGCGGTTTACCCGCATTCGAGTTTGCTGTGACCGTGACGACGTCGAGTTCGGGGTGCCCAGCAAGCAATCGCACGAGTTCACCGCCCGCGTAACCGCTGGCACCGGCGATCGCAACGCGCAGGGCCACGACTATTCCCGAATCGTTGCGTTGTGACGGGACGCGGCGACGGCGACACCGGCCAGCTTGGCGTCAGTCGCATCCTGTTGGGTGAGGGTCCGGTCCGCTGCCCGGAATCGCAGCGCGAAGGTCAACGATTTCTGGTTGTCGTCTAGCCCGGCTCCGCGATAGTCATCGACGAGGACGGAGCTCTCGAGAAGTTCGCCGGCGCCATCAATGATTGCGACTCGCACGTCGGCGGCGGGTACGGACTGGTCGACGACGAGCGACATGTCCTGGGTCGCGGCGGGGAACACGAGTACCGGAGTCGCGACGACGTGGTCGGGAGCGTTCGCGATGAGCACATCGAGGTCAAGGTCAAGAGCGGAGACTACTCGGGGAAGGTCGAGCGACATCGCGACGCTCGGCAGAACTTCACCCGCAAAACCGACCGAGACATCGCCCACAAAGATTTCGGCACATCGCCCGGGATGGAATGCGTGGTGAGCCCCCTGGCGAACCTCGACGTCGACACCCACGGCGGTCGCGACCGCCTGAACCGCGTCGAGAGCCTCGCCGAGTCCTGAGGGCACTGCGCTCTGACCGGGTTGCTTGGTGGTCACCGGTCCGACGAACACCGCGGAGACCTGCCACGGCTGGGCCGGAACGCTGGAGTACAGTCCGTCGAGAGTTGCGACGTCGGGGCGCACGTTTCCGACAGGAATTGCCGTCGAACCCGTTTCACCAACCGGCTGGAACACCGAGCCGAGTTCGTAGATTGCCAACGACGTGAGCCCTCGGGCGACATTGCGCTTGGCGATATCGAGAATCCCGGGAAGAAGCGAACGGCGCAATTGGGCGACGCTGGGGTCGAGCGCGTTCGCGAGAGTCATCTCGGGTAAAGGGGTTGTGTCAACAGAACCGAACAGGGCGTTGTGTTCCGTCGTGACGAACGGGTAGGCGAGGACCTCGGTGAGGCCCGCCCCAGCGAGAACCTGTGCGACACGGCGCCTCGCGGCCTGCGATCGCGACAATCCTCTGCCGGGCGGTGCGACGGGGATTGCAGAAGGAATGCGGTCATATCCGTGAATTCGGGCGACTTCCTCGGCGAGACCGGGAGCGTCAACCAGATCGGGTCGCCACGACGGCGGCGTGACGGTCCAGCCGTCTTTCGCCTTAGCGGTCGTTGCGCCGATGTCCGTGAGAACGGTTTCAATTTCTGCAACCGAGTAGCCGACGCCGATGAGTTTCGCGGTGAAGTCGGCGGGTAGGTGAATCGCGGGGCGCGGCTCGAACTCGACGAGGTCGGTGCCGAGTGCGTCGGCTGTTCCGCCGCCGAGTTCGACGAGCAGGTCGACGACGCGTTGTGCCGCGGCGCGAGAGACAAGCGGGTCAACCCCGCGCGCGAAACGCTTCGATGCCTCGCTGGGGAGTTTGTGGTGGCGGGCCGTTCGCGCGATAGTGATCGGGTCGAACGTTGCGGCTTCGATGAGGACGTCAGTCGAGGCGTCGTCGATTTCCGTCGTCGCTCCACCCATGACACCTGCCAGCCCGATCGGGCCGGATTCGTCGGTGATGAGGAGGTCTTCTTCGGACAACGCCCGAACCTGTTCGTCGAGCGTCGTGAGTTTTTCACCCTTGGTCGCTCGTCGAACGGTGATGCCGCCGGTCAACTTGGTGAGGTCGTAGGTGTGGGTCGGCTGGCCGAGTTCCATCATGACGTAGTTCGAGATGTCGACGGGAAGTGAAATCGACCGAATTCCCATGAGCGCGAGGCGCTTGATCATCCACGCCGGCGTGCGACGCGAGCGGTCAAGACCACGCACGACTCGAGTGACGAATCCGGTGCACCCGACAGCGCCGCGAATTGGCGTTTTGTCGTCAATCGTCACCGGGAAACCCGAGCCCGCCGTCACGGTGACGGCCGCCGCCGGGTCGTTGAACGCAACTCCGGTTGCGTGGGCGTATTCGCGCGCTACGCCGCGGATCGACATCGCGTATCCGCGGTCGGGCGTGACGTTGATCTCGACGGCGAAATCGCTCAGCCCGAGAAGTTCGATGGCGTCGGTTCCGACCTCGGGGTCGAGTCCCATCTGGGACAGACGGAGGATGCCGTCGTGCTCATCGCCGAGCCCGAGTTCTTTCGCCGAGGCAATCATTCCGTCAGAGACGTGACCATAGGTCTTTCGCGCGGCGATGGGGAACGGTCCGGGCAGAACCGCACCGGGCAGAGTCACG
>JBEENB010000054.1:0-5572 GCA_041192365.1 Actinomycetota bacterium
GATGATCGACCCCATCTGGGTCGTCGGGTTCGACGGATAGCCAACCTTCAGGCTCGTAACACCGTCGATCAGTTGATTGCGGAAACGGGCAGAGGTTGCGACCGACCCGACCAGGATCACGAGCGACGCCGCGGAACACTTTTGCCCAGCATGACCGAACGCCGAGTAAATCACGTCCTTGGCCGCGAGGTCGAGGTCGGCGCTGGGGGTGACGATGATCGCGTTCTTGCCGCTCGTTTCAGCGAAAAGCGGCAGGTCGTGGCGAAGGCCACGGAACGCCTCGGCCGTCTCGTAGCCTCCCGTGAGGATGACGCGCTCGACGCGGGGGTCGGAAACCAACTGCGCGCCAAGAGATTTGTCAGAGAATGTCACGAGCTGCAACGCGTCTTTCGGGACACCCGCTGCCCACAGCGCTTCGACCATGACCGCTCCGCTTCGCCGCGCTTGGGTTGCGGGTTTGATGACGACGGGCGATCCGGCCGCGAGCGCCGCAAGGGTCGACCCAGCCGGAATCGCCACGGGGAAGTTCCACGGTGGTGTCACGACCGTCAGTCGCGCCGGCGTGAACTTCGCGCCTTCCATGCCCTCGAGCGCTTTCGCGCTTTCGGCGTAGTAGTGGGCGAAGTCGATCGCCTCGGTGACCTCGGGGTCGGATTGGTCGAGGGTCTTTCCCGTCTCGTGGGCCATGATTTCCATGAGCTCGGCGCGACGAGCTTCGAGCGCTTCCCCCGCCTTGTGCAGGATGGTCGCCCTTGTGGAGGCCGGGAGCCTGCTCCACGCCGCACCTTTCGTCGTTGCCCGAGTGATGATGGCGTCGAGTTGTTTCGCTGTCGTGACGAGGTTTGCCGTGACGGTCTTTTTTCCCGCCGTCGACTTTTCGATGCGTGCGATGATCGACGCACCCCATTCGCGGTTCGCGGCGATGGCGGGGTCGGTATCGGCGGCGTTGCGGAACGAGTCCGTCGGCATCGGCGTGTTTGTCGTGCGGCGGTCCTGAACTCGATTTGAGGTCGGCACCTTCGCGTCAAGGGTTACGAGTGACGCGACAAAGCGCTCCTTTTCCCGCTCGAACAGGGCCTCATTTTTGGACAGTTCGAACACCGCCGACATGAAGTTGTCCTGGCTCGCGCCTTCTTCGAGACGTCGAATCAGGTATGCGATGGCGACGTCGAATTCGGCGGGGTGAACGACGGGCGTGTATAACAGCAGTCGGCCGACATCGCGTTTGACCGCTTCGGCTTGGCCGGGGGCCATCCCGAGGAGCATCTCGAATTCGATTCCCGATTGAACCCGCCGCTTCTGCGCGAGGAGCCATGAATAAGCAATATCGAACAGGTTGTGGCCGGCAACGCCGATACGCACATTCTCGATCCGCGCCGGGTCGAGGGCGTAGTTGATGACTCGCTTGTAGTTCGTGTCGCTCTCTTGTTTCGTCGACCACGTCGCGAGCGGCCAATCGTGCACGGCGGATTCGACTCGTTCCATCGGCAGGTTGGCACCCTTGACGATGCGCACCTTGATTCCCGAGCCACCCCGAGCTCGGCGGGCAGCGGACCATTTTTGCAGATGCATCATTGCCGCGAGCGCATCGGGCAAATATGCCTGCAAAACAATTCCGGCCTCGAGCCTCGCGAACTCGGTTCGGTCCAAGATTTGGGTGAAGACCGCAATCGTGATGTCGAGATCCTTGAATTCCTCCATGTCGAGGTTGATGAAGGTCTTTGACTTACCCTTGGCCGCAAGTTTGTAGAGCGGCAACAAGCGCTCGACGACGTGCGCGACGTTCTGTTCGTACGACCAGGGCGAATGCGGCGCAACCGTCGCCGACACTTTGATCGACACGTAATCGACATCGTCGCGTTCGATGAGAGCGGTCGTTCCCGCTAGGCGCTTCGCCGCTTCCCGTTCACCGAGCACCGCCTCACCCAGAAGATTGATGTTGAGTCGGACGCCCGGTTTTTTCAGTTTCGAAATAACGGAACCGAGTTTCGAGGGCGTCGCGTCAACAATGAGATGCCCGACCATTTTTCGCAGAACAATTCGGGCGATTGGAATGACAGCCCAGGGAAGAATGGGGGCAAAAAACCCGCCAAGCCGAACCGCCGCACGCATCACCCACGGCAGGAACGCTGGCACATTCGGCGCGATGGCTCGCAACTTTCGCGCGGCGACGCCCAGGTCTTCCGGTCGAACAACGCCGTCGACGAAACCGACCGTGAACGCGAGGCCGTCGGGGTCACGGAGGACACCCGCGAGTCGAGTCGCACTAACATCGACGGGGAAGTTTTCCGCCGTGGTGAGCCAGGTTCGAACGAGTTCGACCGCGTCGGTCGCGAGGTTTTCGGAGGGGGTGACTCTGGTCATATCCTAAAGTTTGCCTTATAGCGCGTTGAGAATAAACGCGACATTCTGGGGTCGGTTCGAAAACCTCGGTGAACACAGCATTCGCGTGATTCGGGATAATGAGAGACATGATCGGACTCGGCACACTCATCAATATCGGAACGATCGTGGCGGGTTCCGCCATCGGCGTCGCCATCGGTTCCAAACTCCCCGAGCGCACTATCCGCGTTGTCACCGACGCCCTCGGCCTCATCACGCTCGTGATGGGTGGACTGAATCTTGCCGCTCTTGGCGACGCCGAACTCGTTGCGGCTGTCGGTCCCGCGGCGCCTTTCCTCATCATTGTTGGCGCACTCCTCATTGGAAGCATCATCGGTTCGCTCGTCGGAATCGAAGCCCGTCTCGAGACCTTCGGGTCATTTCTCCACGCCAAGGTCGGCGCGAAGTCGGGTGTCCCTGCAAACTCTGCCCGAGAACGATTCATTCAGGGTTTCGTGGACGCCTCACTCATTTTTGCGATCGGACCACTGGCAATTCTTGGTGCGTTCAGCGACGGTATGGGGCAGGGAATCGACCAGCTCGTGCTCAAGTCCATCCTCGATGGATTCGCGTCGATCGCCTTCGCTGCGTCGCTCGGGTGGGGGGTCGCGTTCGCCGCTCTTCCCGTCGGACTCTGGCAGGGCGTTTTGACGCTCGCTGCCTTCGCCCTCGGCTCAGTTCTGCCCGGCGCATCCATCGCCACCCTCACCGCAACCGGCGGTGTTTTGCTGCTCGGTGTCGGATTGCGCCTGTTGAACATACGCGCGGTGTCCGTTGCCGACATGTTGCCCGCGCTCGTCGTCGCACCTATCCTCACGAGCATCGTTGCGAGTATCGTCGGCGCCTAACCGACGCCAACGGTGGTACGTTTGCCTCATTCTGGAACGTTCCAGAGACTCATCGCGGAGGCCGACTATGAAGTCGCAATCACTGCTTATTGGCGGACAATGGGTCGACGCCAGCGCACGCGAGCGGGAAGACGTCACATCCCCTTTTAACGGGGATGTCGTGGGCAATGTTTCGCTTGCTCGACCGGCTGACGCGGAACGAGCGATTGACGCGGCTGTCATCGGATTCGAGACGTGGCGACGGACTCCCGCCCACGCCCGATTCGCGATTTTGACCAAAGCTGCTGCGCTCGCCGATGAGCGCGCCGAAGACATCGCGCAGATCATGTCTCGCGAAAACGGGAAGTCGATTCTCGAAGCGCGCGGGGAAGCCTCTCGATCGGGAGACATAATTCGACTGTCCGCCTTCGAGGGTTCGCAGTTGTACGGCGATTCGTTGCCGCTTGACGCGAACAAAGGGACGGGTTTCGACAAGATAGGCTTCACAATCCACCAGCCGGTCGGAGTCATCGTCGCGATTTCGCCGTTCAACTACCCTGCGCTCTTGGTTCTGCACAAAATCGCTCCGGCCCTCGCGGCGGGGAACGCCGTCGTTCTCAAGCCAGCACGCGCTACCCCGTTGACCGCGCTGGCGGTCGCGCAGTGTTTCGTCGACGCGGGGTTGCCCGATGGTGTCCTCAATGTCGTCACGGGTGGCGGCTCCGATGTTGGTGACGCGCTCGTTCGAGACCGTCGCGTGCGCAAGATTTCGTTCACGGGATCGACCAGCGTCGGCGAGCACATCGCGTCGATCGCCGGTGTGAAGAAGTTGTCCCTCGAACTCGGTGCCTCGGGGCCGGTCATTGTCCTCGACGATGCCGATATCGACGCTGCGACAACATCTATCGCGCTCGGCGGATACATCAACGCCGGTCAGGTCTGCATTTCTGCGCAGCGCATCATCGTTCACGAAAAAATCGTTGATGATTTTCTCGCGTCGCTCACCCCGAAGGTCGAGGCGATTCGAGTCGGCGACCCATTCGGTGACGGAATCTCCGTCGGCAGCATGATCTCGAGGACCGAAGCCGACCGCGTCACCGAATCTATTCGTGCGGCCGTGTCCGGGGGAGCACGTCTCGTCACCGGCGGTGAACAGGACGGAAGCGTGATTCAGCCGGCGATTGTTGCCGACGTCGATCCGTATTCGCCCTTTGCGCAGGACGAACTGTTCGGCCCCGCCGTGGCTGTGAGCACCGCTCGAGACATCCAACACGCCATTGAACTCGCGAACTCCACCGCATACGGGCTAGGGGCGGGCGTGTTCACGAACAACATATCGAACACAATCCGCGCCATTCGCGAAATCGAATCCGGCGTCGTCCACATCAACTGGACCCAACTGTGGCGGGCCGACCTGATGCCCTATGGTGGTTTCAAATCAAGCGGAATCGGCAAAGAAGGCCCTCGCTCGGCCATCGCCGAAATGACCGAAATCAAGACCGTGATCATGCACGGAACTCCCTGGACAAACAACTAAGGACACCCCATGACACACGCCAGAAAAACCATACGGCTGACCGTTGCCCAAGCGCTCGTCAAGTACATCGCGGCGCAGTATTCCGTTGCCGACGGCGTGCGCGAGCGGTTCATCCCCGCCGCGTTCGGGATCTTCGGGCACGGCAACGTCGCCGGCCTTGGGCAGGCGCTCGACGAATTCAACGACGAACTCCCCTTTATTCAGGGGCGAAACGAGCAGGCGCTCGCACACGCCGCCATCGCTTTTGCGAAAGCAAAACGGCGTCGCCAAGCGCTCGCCGTGACGGCATCAATCGGACCCGGTGCGCTGAACATGGTGACCGCCGCGGGACTCGCGACGGTCAACCGCCTCCCCGTTCTGTTACTGCCGGGGGACACCTACGCCACGCGCCGCCAGGGTCCCGTTCTGCAACAGATCGAAGACCCCAGCGCACCCGACATCACGGCCAACGACGCATTCCGCCCTGTCTCGCGTTTCTTTGACCGCATCACGCGCCCCGAGCAACTACTCACGGCACTTCCGCAGGCATTCCGCGTCCTCGCGAATCCGGTCGAAACCGGCGCCGTCGTGATCGCGCTTCCGCAGGACATCCAGTCGCACGCTCACGACTACCCCGTTGAGTTCTTCGAGCCACATGACTGGAAGATTCGCCGCCCGGAACCCGAGTCCGACGACGTGCGTGCGGTCGCGGAAATTCTGCGCTCGGCGACCAAGCCCCTCATCATCGCTGGTGGTGGCGTCATTTATTCGGGCGCGACGGCGGAACTCGAGGCGCTCGCCAACGCGACGGGCATTCCCGTCGCCGAGACGTTTGGTGGCAAAGGCG
>JBEENB010000055.1:0-5550 GCA_041192365.1 Actinomycetota bacterium
CGCCTATGAATTGATTACGGTTCTGGCACGGAGAATCGCGTGAGCGCGGTCGACGAAGTCCTGGCCGCCGCGGCAAAGATTGTCGACGACTTCGGGAACCATCGAACGGCCGATTATATTTTCGGATTTGCAGCCGATGCGACCTTTATGTTTTACACGCACACCGAACGGCTCAACTCGCGCGCCGAGTACGAATCGTTGTGGGCATCGTGGGAAAAAGATGACGGATTCCGCGTTCATGGTTGCCGATCGCGCGACCAGCGGGTTCAGGTTCTCGGTGAATCAGCCGCTGTTTTCACCCACTTCGTCGAGAGCGACGTCGAATTTGCGGGCGAGGTGTCGACCATCACGGAACGTGAAACAATCGTGTTCGAACGTCGCAACGGGTCCTGGGTTGCCGTTCACGAGCACCTTTCGCCGGAAAACGCGGGGTAATCCCGTTTGTTACGCCGTTGACGTAACACAACTACGACGAATGGATACCGGTTTGTAGTCTCAAGACACGACCTCACCCTCAGGAGACCTTCATGGCGCGCATTTTTTCGGACATCACCGAAGCATTTGGAAACACCCCACTCGTCAGGCTCAACCGCGTGACGGACGGATCAGAAGCAATCGTTCTGGCCAAACTTGAGTTCTACAACCCGACATCGAGTGTCAAAGACCGACTCGGGGTTGCGATTGTGGACGCCGCCGAGGCGTCGGGTGAACTCAAGCCGGGCGGAACGATTGTCGAGGCGACCAGTGGAAACACGGGGATCGCCCTCGCAATGGTCGGCGCCGCACGAGGCTACAAGGTCGTTCTGACGATGCCGGAATCGATGTCGATTGAACGCCGTGCGCTTCTTAGAGGCTTTGGCGCGGAACTTGTCCTGACGGCCGCCCCTGAAGGCATGAAGGGCGCGGTTTCTCGCGCGGAAGCAATCGCCGCGGAGCGCCCCGGTGCCGTTCTCGCTCGTCAGTTTGAAAATGAAGCGAACCCTGAGATTCACCGAAAGACAACCGCAGTCGAGATTTGGAACGACACCGACGGCGCCGTCGACATCTTCGTCGCCGGTATCGGAACGGGTGGAACCATCACGGGAACCGGCCAGGTACTCAAGCAAAAGAAGCCGAGCGTTAGGGTGGTCGCGGTTGAACCAGTCGATTCACCGATTCTTAACGGTGGCGCACCCGGCCCCCACAAGATTCAGGGAATCGGTGCGAACTTCGTTCCCGCTGTTCTCGATCGTGACGTGTATGACGAGGTAATCGACGTGTCGATCACCGATTCAGTCGACACCGCTCGTCGTCTCGCTCGCGAAGAGGGCATCATGGCGGGAATCTCGTCCGGTGCGACCGCCTGGGCGGCTCTCGAGCTAGCCAAGCGTCCCGAGAACAAGGGCAAGACTATCGTTGTTATTCTCGCCTCCTACGGAGAGCGATATCTGTCGACCGTGCTGTTTGAGGGTATTCTCGACTAGGTGACCCCTCTCCAACGAATTCGCGAGGACCTCGCGATGGCGTTGGACCGAGACCCGGCGACGCGCACGCGCACCGAAGCTTTTTGGGTGCTGTCCGGGCTGCACGCCGTCTGGTGGTACCGACTAACTCACATGCTCTGGGGTTGGCGCTGGAAGTTTGTCGCCCGTCTCGTCTCGCAGATTGTGCGGTGGTGGACACTCATCGAGATCCACCCCGGTGCCACGATCGGCAATCGCTTATTCATCGACCACGGTGCCGGTGTCGTCATCGGCGAAACCGCAATTATCGGCGACGACTGCACTTTCTATCACGGCGTGACGCTCGGCGGGCAGGGCGACGTCAAGGACGGACGCCGCCATCCCACCGTGGGTAGTGGTGTCGCAATCGGTGCGGGGGCAATCGTTCTGGGTCCCATCACGGTCGGCGATAACGCCATGATTGGTGCGGGTGCCGTCGTTCTCAAGGACGTTCCCCCCAATCGCACCGCGGTAGGTGTTCCTGCTCAACTGCTCCCCCAATCACCGCGACGGCCGCGTTCGTGATCAAATTCATCACGCGCGTGTTGTTTCCGCCGCTCATTCGCGTGCTGTTCGCCGCGACGATTGTCGGTCGTGGAAACATGCCGGCAAAGGGTGGAGTGATCCTCGCGAGCAACCATCTGTCCTTTTTTGATTCAGTAATCATCACGCTTTTGTCCCGGCGCCCAGTGTCCTTCCTCGCGAAAGAGGAGTATTTCACGGGCAGAGGATTTAAAGGTTGGCTTTCCAAGAAATTCTTTGAGTCAATCGACGCGATTCCGGTAAATCGTCGTTCCGCCTCGGCCGCTCAGGATGCCCTCGATTCCGGTCTTGAGCGACTCATCGACGGGGAATCATTCGCGATGTATCCGGAAGGAACTCGCTCGCTCGACGGGCGACTGTACCGAGGAAAGACTGGTGTTGCGTGGCTCGCACTGACCGCCAAAGTCCCCGTCGTCCCGGTTGCATTGACAGGCACCGACAAAATTCAACCGGTGGGCACCAAGGGTATCCGCTTTGCGAAGCTGCGCATTGAATACGGCCAACCGATGGACCTCTCGAGTTACGGCGAGGCGTCAAGCGGCAAAGCGCGTCGCGAGGCAACGGACGCAATCATGATCGAAATCCAGAAGATGTCCGGCCAGGAATTTGCAGGTATTTACAACGAGAAGCCCGCCACCACCATCAAGGCAAAGGTCAGGCGTCTGTTCCGGGGCCGGGCTCCGCTGACCTAGCGGTCGCGGCAAGTTCTGCGCGAATGGCAGCCATGTCAAGGTTGCGGGCTTGCGCGATGATGTCCTCGAGCGCCGATTCTGGCGCTGCGCCGGACTGATTGAACAGCAAGATTCCGTCGCGAAACATCATGAGGGTCGGGATTGACTTGATTCCGGCCATTGCCGACAACTCTTGCTCCTTTTCGGTGTCAACCTTCGCAAAAGTAATGTCGGGATGTTTGTCGCTGACGCGCTCAAATATCGGACCAAACTGCCTGCAGGGCCCGCACCACTCCGCCCAAAAGTCAACGAGTACGAGCGAGTCTTCCGCGACGATTGCCGCTTCAAAAGCGCTTTTGTCGAATTCTACGGTTGCCATGAACCTCTTCCTGTCATGCAACCAGTCTAAATCGGGCGCGGCTCCGGGTCCGTTGCCCCGTCACGTTACTTCTTACGCGCGGCCGCGATCAACGCGGTGACGACCTGGTCAGTCGTTTGAGACGATTCGGTGGCCTGTGCGTTGACCCATGTCGCCGCGACGCCCGTGAGCGTGACGGTCACCGCTTTTGAAGAGGGAGTGGATATTGCAGGGACGGGAACGCCCTCCTTGTTCTGGCCGCGAACGATGAGTGTTGCGACAGGGAGTGCGATGGTGCACAGCGCATCGAGAATCAGGATCACGGCAAAGAATCGCCAGTACACCTCCTGGAACGGCTCTGGAGGGAACATCCCGTCCGTGACGATAACGGGGATGATTAGTGACACAACAATCGCGATGAGAATCAGAGCCACTGAGAGCGAGGATCGAATCCAGCGCAGCGGCGCGTTTTGCAAAAGCAACAAGAGGTTCGCGTGAGCGAGCGACACGGCAGCGAGTCCCGAGATTGCGAATGTCTTCGTGATGTTTCCGTAGATGCCACCGGGTTGATACATGTAGTCCCCGAAATCCCACCAAATGAGAACGGCGGCGCAGATGAGTGCGAGCGCACTCGTTCCGATTCCGATCCAGCCGACGGCCTTGACGTCTCGTTCGACGATGGCGAGGTGACAGAGCGCCAGTACTGAGAAGCCCGCGACGGCCAGCGTTGTGAGCATGACCTTGCCCTGGGTCTCGCCGAAATCGCCCGACACGATGGTATAAATACCGATCAACGCGGTGATGACGAGCGAGATGACAACCGTCCAAACGGCGATGCGACGGATGCCCTTGATGTTTCGGATTTCGACGGCGTTCTGTTGTGTGCTCATGGTCACAGACTACAAGCGCTTGCGATTCAAAACCAGATTCGGGGGACTCGTGCTACTGGACGACGGCCAGATCCGTGAGGGCCGCGGCATCATTCACTCCGCCGGCGTTCGTCAGATTTGTATACCCCATGTCCGCCAACGCGTCAATGGCTTGACCGGCGCGGTTGCCCGATCGGCAATAGATGACGTATGTCCCGGCGGGATCAAACTGAGCAATCTCGTCGAAGAATGTTGCACCCTGCCAGTCGATGTTGACCGCACCGTCGGGGTGACCGGTGGCGAACTCTTCGGGGGTGCGGACGTCGATGACCGCGGTGACGGAACTCATGTCTACATTCTCGGGGGCACAGGCGGTAACACCAAACGCGATTCCGACGGCCGCGGCGATTGCCGCGATGGTGGTTGCAATTCGTTTCATGGGATGGTCCTTTCGATACCCCCTAGGGTATAATGTTATTGAGTCCACCGCAAATCCAAGGAGTGACATGATTATCGAACCAGCCGAACTGAAAACCGCGCGAGATCGACTCGCCCGCGTTCAGGGCCAAATAGGGGGAATCGTTCGCATGATCGACGAGGGCCGCGACTGCACCGATATCCTTTACCAGCTCTCGGCGGCGAGCACCGCACTTAGTCGCGCCGGGTTCACCATCATCGCGACAGGTATGGCGGTCTGCGCCACTGAACCGCACGACAGCGAAAGCCGCATGGCGCTCGAAAAAGCGTTCATGTCGCTGGCATAGGGCGATTCCGTGAAGACCATCATTATTGGAGGCGTTGCGGGCGGGATGTCAGCTGCGACACGACTGCGTCGCCTGGACGAGAACGCCGAAATCACGGTTTACGAGGCTGGACCGGATGTTTCGTTCGCAAACTGCGGGTTGCCCTATTTCATCGGTGGTGTCATCGGAAAGCGAGACAGTCTGTTGTTGCAGACCCCCGAAAGCCTCGCGGCGCGTTTCAACCTCGACGTGCGGGTCAACTCGCGTGTGACCTCAATCGACAGGGCCGCGAAAACCGTCACGGTTCACGATTCCGAGTCCGATGAGACCTACACAGACTCGTTTGACTCACTCATTCTGGCGCCGGGAGCCACACCGCGCCGCCTTGACATTCCTGGTTGGGAGCGTTCGCTCACGTTGCGGAACGTCCCCGACGCTGACCGAATCGTCACGGCGGTCGCCGGCGCCCCTCGCTATGTCGTCATCCTTGGCGCAGGATTCATCGGAGTCGAGGTTGCGGAAAACCTGCGCCACCGCGGTCACTCCGTGACAATTGTCCAGTCCGGGCCGACCATCCTCGCGCCCCTCGACGCCGAAATGATCGAGCCCTTCCATCGTCACCTTGAGGCGAATGGAGTTTCTATCGTCGTCAACACGACGGTGACCGAGATCACGGAATACGCCGTCCGTCTTTCCGACGGAACGTCGCTCACCGCGGACGTCGTGATTTCATCCGTCGGCGTGACCCCCGACCACGAATTGGCGGTTGAGGCTGGGCTTCGTATCGGCGCTGCCGGCGGAATCTGGGTAGACGACCAGCAACGCACGAGTGATCCCAACATCTACGCCGTTGGTGATGCCGCCGAAAAAGAATCCGCGCTGACA
>JBEENB010000056.1:0-5430 GCA_041192365.1 Actinomycetota bacterium
AAAGTTCCAATACCTGAGAACAACAAAGTTGTGCTCGGTGAGAAACCAGTGATGATCGGAACCAAGAAAGTTGCGCCGAACATCGCCGCAATGTGCTGGGTTCCAATACCTATCGTGCGGGGCCAGCTCAGTCGTTCGCTTGGTCCTACTACTTCTCCCGATGCAACGGTTTTTCCGTCGCCGTGCAGTGTCCAAATCGCCATTATGTTCCTTTCAGATTGGCTTCTGGTAAGCAATCTAGAGTTCAGCGGGCATTTTGCTACGCAGACACGCCACCGCTGTTACGTGTGTGAAAGTTGAGCAGATAGATGTTCGGATAAAAGCGTTTAGGTCCATAATATCCGTGGTTGCAGCTTGGATCAACAGCAATGAAATATCGAAAGTTTATATTTTTGTTTATTAGGAAGTAATCAAGCGTTTTTCAATTCGCGCTTGTTACCAACCCGTCAAGAACGACGACACGCGCTCAGAGCTGTTGTTTGTGATCCTCATGATTTCGTCATCGTCGGTTCGAGCCCGACCCGCCCCACTTCCCTGCCCAGCAAGTGCACATTTAATGCACATCACACCCACATTTAGGTTGATTTAGACGTATGCCCTGTTGCTGAGAAACCCTGACTTTGCTTCATAAACGTACCCACTCAGGTATACAACTATTTCCCCTAGCCGAACTCATAATCCGTCGGTCGCGGGTTCAAGCCCCGCTCGCCCTACGCCGACAAAGGTTCTCGTGAATGTTCACCGAATCGTTCGCAGAACATAAACCTTCCGAATGTTTTCGTGCACCGTCCAGGTTCCAATCCAGCCGGCGGGGGTGATGAGCGTGCTGCCCGGGCCGACAACGACGGTGTCGCCCGCGTCCGATACCACCGTCGCTTTCCCCGAGAGAATGACGGCGACCTCGTCGTACCCGTCCCGCGATGCGGTGAATGTGCCCGCGGTGCATTCCCACACACCCGTTTCTGCCAGTCCGTCCTCGGACTTCCACATGGCGGCGCTGGATTCGACTTGCCCGTCAATACTCGTCGGTTTCGGAGCGTGCGGCGGAAGCGGCATCGCATTCGCATCAGGGGCATGAATGGTGGGAACGGCGTTCATGGGCTCTCCTCGAGTGGGTCTCTAGTCCTAACAGTTCTATGACCCTACACAGCGTAAGCGGTGGGTACCAGAACCCTCGCCCTAGACTGGCACTCCTATGCACGTTCTTCTTTTTTGCGAACAACATCCCTTTACGCTCGGGGGTGCCCAGGTGTCAATGAACCTGCAAGCCGAGTTCCTCGAGCGAGCCGGACACGTGGTCACGTTCGTGTCACCCGCCCTTCGAACCGGTCCCGTCGACGACGAGCGCTTCATTGACCTCCCGTCATTTGCAATTCCAAGTGTGCGGGAATACACCTGGATTTGGCCCAGCCAACGTCACTTAGCCCAGGTTGAACGGGCTTTGCGGGCCCGACCCGCGGTGGACGTGGTGCATGTTCAATCCGATTTCTGGGGAGCGGCACTGGGATACAGATTTGGGCGGGAACGCGACCTTCCGATCGTGCACACCATGCATCACCGACTCGATGTCGGTGTTGATCGTTCCATTCCGATCCCTGGGCTCTTATACGCGCTGCTGGGGCGATGGCAGAAATGGTCGCTTGGGGACGATGCGGTTGCGCGACCGCGCAACGCGTTTGATTATTTGGCGGGTTATGCCCATCACAGTGATGTGGTGACGGCGCCATCGGAACATTTCGCGCGGCTTCTGGCAAAGCGGGACGTCGTGTCACGTCGACACCCCGAAATCGCGGTCATTCCGACGGGCGTCAGTGACGATGTGTTGGAAAGGGTTGCGGGGCTTTCTCGAAATCCCCGCAACGTGACCCGTGTCGCGTGGGTTGGGCGTTTTTCGCCCGAGAAACGCCTTCTCGAATTTCTCGAAGGGGTAGCCGAGTGTCCCGAACCGGTCGAAGTCGTGATCGTGGGCGACGGGGGTCTTGCATCCAAAGCAAAAGCCCTCGCGACACCCAACGTCAGATTTGTCGGTGCGGTTTCGTATGATCGCGCGATCGAACTGATTGCCGACGCCGACATACTCGTGCAAACCTCACACGATTTCGAGACACAGGGCATGACCGTGACCGAGGCGTTGTCGATGGGTACGCATGTTGTCCTCGTCGATTCGGCGGTCGCGGACGGACTTCCCAAAAGTTTGGTCACCGTTGCCGCCGATCTGACCCCGAAAGCGTTGGGGGACGCACTCGCTCAGGCCGTTCGGACTGTCGAGTCCACGAAACGTCAGCGGGATTTAGGTAACCTCACAGAGTTTCGCCAATCCCACCGCACCGCCCAAATGATCACGCAGTATCGACGTGCCATCGCGCGGTGAGTCTGCCGAATTCCGTCACCGCATTTCGGCAGAATGAAAGCATGACCGAGTCCGACGAGAAGTTTGCCCTGTTTCACTCGAGGCGAGAGATGCAGGTTGCGGAACCTTTCGGGAGCCTAGCCTTGGTGCTCACCCAATGGTTCGATTCTGAACAGGCGGTGTGGGGCGTGCCCGGGACGTGGGCGCCGCGCACGGACGGCGAACGAGGTCTCGTGTTGACGGCCCGCCCCGAAGACCAGATCATTGTCAATGGAGAACTCGTGAACGGCTCGGTGACGCTCAACGGGCCTGGCGAGACGGCTCCCTCCATCACGTTGTCGGACACACGCTGTGCGACCGTGATCGCAGAAGAAGGCCTGAGTGGGCTGCGCGTGTGGGACTCCAAGAGCGAGTCCATCGAAAACTTTGGTGGAATTGATACTTTTCCTTACAACCCGGACTGGGTCGTGAAGGGCAAATGGAAGCCGAACCCGACCGGCACCACGATGGATGTCGAAAAAAAATTGGGCGTGGCCAAAACCGAAGTGATTCCGGGCGAAATTGAATTCAACCACGAAGGGCACACGGTTTCATTGGCCACGATCGGGACGGGCAAAGCGCTGCAGATTGTGTTCGCTGATGTGACAAACGGATCCGAAACCTATTCAGTTGGTCGGTTTCTTTTTGTGGTTCCGAACATTGATGGAACGGTCACGATGGACTTCAACTATGCGGTGTTGCCGCCCTGCGCGTTTTCCTATAACTTCAATTGCCCGATACCGCCGAAACAGAACCGACTGCCTTTCGCCGTGAGAGCGGGCGAAAGAAACGTCCTTGCGAGCGACGGCTCTCTTCTGCACAGCTAGTCCAATTGACGGATTTGTCGATTGGACTTTTTCTCGAGTCGCGCGCATACTTAAGGCTCCATCCGTGGTGCCGTTCGAGGGGAAGTCGTGCGGCATGAGGAGGATGGATGAACGACGCATACGGTGTGATTCATGTTCACTCGTGCCCTGTTGCGCTCGCACCGCACGTCGCCTGGACGCTCGGACACATTCTCGGGTCAGAAACTGGCATCGACTGGGTCGACCAGCCATGTGAGCCGGGGAGTGTTCGCGCGACGGTGACCTGGTCCGGTCCGAGTGGGTCCGCTGCCCGATTCGCCTCGGCTCTGCGCGGTTGGGATCACACGAGATTTGAAGTGTGGGAGTCGACAGCAACCCATCGAGACGGTGTCCGCTTTGTTCACACACCCGAACTCGGAATCTTTTTCACCTTGACCGATGCGGCGGGCAACGCGATGGTGGGCGAAGACCGAATTCGCTATGCAATCGAGATGGCCCGCGGCGACGGGACCGAACTGGAACGCGAACTGTCGCTTGCGCTCGGTACGGCCTGGGACGACGAACTAGAACCGTACAGACGAAGTGCGGATAAACAGCTTGCGGTGAAACGCCGGGCTCGAGCGGGCGCTAGATCGATTTGACGACGATGACGGCGTTGTGCCCACCGAAGCCGAACGAGTTACTGATCGCGACAATCGAGTCCGGCAAAGCGCGAGGTTCAATGACGACATCGAGAGGTATCGCCTCGTCCTGATTGTCAAGGTTGAGGGTTGGCGCGGCAATCTTTTCCTGCACCGACAACACGGTGAACATTGCCTCCAACGCTCCGGTACCACCGAGAAGGTGGCCGGTCGCTGACTTCGTTGCGGACACCGGGATTTCTTTGATTCGGTCGCCAAACACCTTGTGGAGCGCTGTGTATTCCGCGATGTCGCCGACAGGGGTCGACGTCGCGTGGGCATTAATGTAGTTGACGTCGTTGGGAGTAACCCCGGCGTCCGTGAGTGCGTCCAGCACCGCGCGAGCCGCCCCATTGCCCTCAGGGTCGGGTGCGGTGATGTGATGCGCGTCGGAGGATACCGATCCGCCAGCAATCTCGGCATAAATTTTCGCACCACGGGCTTCGGCATGTTCCTTGGTTTCGAGAATCAAGACGGCGGCACCCTCGCCGAGGACGAATCCGTCGCGATCCCTGTCGTAGGGCCTGGAAGCACCCGCGGGGTCATCATTTCGGGTCGAGAGCGCGTGCATTGCCGCGAACGCAGCGATGGGAAGCGGGTGAATGACCGATTCGGTTCCGCCACAAATGACGACATCCGCGATGCCCGCCCGAAGGTGATCGACAGCATTCGCGATCGACTCCGTTCCCGAGGCACACGCGGAGACACAGGTTCGGGCACCGCCACGCGTTTGAAGGTCCATCGAAATCGCTGCGGCTGCCGCATTAGGCATGAGCATGGGGATCGTCATCGGAAGAACCCGACGAGGACCCTTTTCCTTGAGAACGTCCCACGCGTCAAGAAGCGTGTTGAGCCCTCCAATTCCAGTCGCAAAATCAACGAGAACGCGTTCCTTGGGGTCGGTCGGTGCGCCGGCATCGGCCCACGCCTCACGAGCCGCGATAACAGCGAGTTGAGCCGAGGGGTCGAGACGTTTAACCTCGATGCGTTCGAGAACTTCGGACGCCGGTACCTTGACCCGACCGGCAAACTTGACGGGGAGCTCGTAAGTCTCGACCCATTCTTCGGTGAGCAGACGGATCCCACTCTCGCGGCGGAGCAGCGCTTCCCACGTGTCGCGAGCGTTCCCGCCGAGGCACGAAGTCGCACCGATACCCGTCACAACGATGGTGGTCATCTGGTCACTCTTCCGATTTGTGCTGAAATTACGTAAATGCGGCGGGGCACGAACCCCGCCGCATCGCGGGTTTTAGGATTGTGCCGAAACGATGTAGTTCACGGCGTCGTCGACCGTTTTCAGTTCGGAAACCTTGTCGTCGGGAATCTTCACGCCGAATTGTTCTTCTGCATTTACGACAATCGTCATCATCGAAATCGAGTCGATGTCGAGGTCATCCGCGAAGGACTTTCCGAAGACGACGCTCTCTGCGGGGACGCCCGTCTCGTCGTTGACGAGAGCGGCAAGGCCAGCGAGGACCTCATCTTTGGACTGAGCCATTGTTTCTCCTTAGGTGTGTTGGTATAGCGTTCTTCATTTTACGGTGTCGGTGCGCTT
>JBEENB010000057.1:0-5396 GCA_041192365.1 Actinomycetota bacterium
ATCCGAGGTCCATTCCACCGACCGAGGGGTTCTCGTCGAGGAATTTGAGGTACGCGATGATGTCGTTCTTTTCTTCGGCCGTGATGTTCAGGTCTGAGAACACCGGCATGTTCTGCGGGCCCGTGACCATCGCCGCGTAGACGTGGACAGGGTCAATGTTGCGAAGGCTGGGAGCCCACTTGCCTTCGGTCAAAGCACCACCGGCACCTGCGACGTTGTGGCACATCGCGCAGTTGACACGGAACAGCGCGGCTCCGTTGGATGCGTCGCCACCAGTGAGAGTTGAGGCCTCCGGCACAGCGGGGCCGGGAGCCAGGCTCGCAACCCATGCCGCCATCGCGTCAATTTCGGGCTGAGTGAACTGAACGGGCTTTTTCTCGGCCTGCGGACCGCTACCCGACATTGGCATGCGACCAGAGCCGACCTGGAACTCGACCGACAACGCACCCGAACCAATTAGGGACGGACCAGCCGCCGAACCTGCCGCACTGAGTCCGTGACACGACGCGCAGTTTGAGGCGAAGAGTTTCTTGCCGTCTTCGATTTGTGTTGTCGAGACGGGTGCATCCGCAGCAGTGGCTGTTCCCGTCAAGGCTGCATATGCCGCGCCCGACACGAACAATCCAACGAGGATGAGCACGAGCGACGAGAGCGGGTGGCGACGACCTTTGCGATTGAGAGTTCGTGACATTGTGTTCTTTCGTTATTTAAGCACGTAGATGACGAGGAAGAGGCCGATCCACACCGCGTCGACAAAGTGCCAGTAGTACGACACCGCGACCATCGACATTGCGTCGCGGTGGGTGAATACTTTGAGCGCTTGAATTCGGCCGATCATGAGTAGGAAGGCGATGAGGCCGACGGTCACGTGAAGTCCGTGGAATCCGGTGGTGAGATAGAACGCTGAGCCGTAGGCGTCACTGTTGAGCATGACCCATTCGCTCGTGAGCACGGCATATTCGTAGACCTGGCCGACTACGAAGAAGGCGCCCATCGCGTAGGTGAGCCAGAACCATTCGACAACGCCCCACTTCGACGGAGCCCAGCCGGTGCGGCGCGGTTGCAGACGCTCGGCCGCGAAGACGCCCATCTGGCACGTAACCGACGAGAGCACGAGAATTGTGGTGTTGAGCGTCGAGAAGGGGATACTCAACTTTTCCGTCTGGACCGCCCAGATTTCGGGGGCCATGGATCGAAGCGAGAAGTAAATAGCAAAGAGTCCGGCGAAGAACATGACTTCACTCGCAAGCCACACAATCGTTCCGACGGCCACCGCGTTGGGCCGGTTCACAACCGACTGCGGTCTGGATATCGAGGCGTTGGTCACAACTTCCGCCGTGCAGCCGACCATATTGGGGTGTTTTGGCACGTATTTTGCGAACTTTTCATCAATTTTGCGCGCATCGAGAACGCTAGGCTGGGGGAGTGCCGAACGACAGCTGGACCACCCTCCTGAGCCACTTGCTCGAAGGTCGTTCGCTGGCGGTGGCCGAGGCTTCACGTGCGATGACCGACATCATGAACGGTGACGTGAGCGACGCGCGACTGGCCGCATTACTCGTTGCACTCAGTGCCAAGGGGGAGTCCGTCGACGAGGTCGTCGGCTTCCGAGACGCCATCCTGTCCGCCGCGCTTCCGATGGATATCTCGACCGACGCGGTCGACATCGTTGGCACAGGGGGAGACCCGATTGGGGTCATCAACGTCTCGTCTATCGCGGCGATTGTCGTGTCCGCGGCCGGCGTTCCCGTCATCAAGCACGGAAACCGGGCCGCGAGCTCGAAATCCGGTGCAAACGACGTTCTGACGGCGCTGGGAATCAACATTTCGCTCGAACCCGACCGTGTCGCTCGAGTTTTCGCCGAAATCGGCGTGACATTCATCAACGCGATGGTGTTTCACCCGGGATTCCGAAACGCCGGCCCGGTTCGCCAGGAGTTGGCGATTCCCACGATATTCAATGTGCTCGGCCCGCTGTGTAACCCGGCACGGCCCGAAGCAAACGCTCTCGGCATGTCGAACCCGGCACGAATCCCGTTGGCGGTCGGACTTTTCCAACAACGCGGAGCGACGGCCCTGGTCTATCGAGGCGAAGACGGAATCGACAAGATCACGACCACGGGACACTCGAAAGTGTTTGAGGTCAGTCGCGGAAGCATCACCGAACACGATTTCGACCCGCGTGAGGTTGGCTTCGCCTATTCCTCAATCGACGACATTCGTGGCGGGACACCCGATGAAAACGCGGCGTTGGCTCGAACGGTTCTCGCGGGGGAGAAAAACGCAGCGCGCGACATCATCGTGCTTAACGCGGCAGCGGGAATCGTCGCTCACCGGCTGTCGAAAAACCCAGCCGAGCGCGATCGATCACTCGTTGAGCGAATGTCCGAAGCTGCCGAGGTTGCAACACACTCGATCGATTCCGGTGCGGCGAGCGCGAAACTCGACGCCTGGGTCGCCGCCACCAACTAGGGAAGCGGGGCCAAACGGCCCGTTTTAGCCGAAATACAAGCATTCTGACATAATGTACATTATCGGATAAAGCGGATGGCGCGGAATTGACCGCAACCGTTAGGAAACGCGCTCCAGAACCTCAATCAGCCGCTCGGGACCAATGAACGGCGCTTCAGCGCGAATTTCGTCGAGCGTCCACCAACGAATGTCGATGACGTCGTGGTGCTCGGATTCCATCCAACCGGAACGATCCAGCTCGAATTGGTCGACGCGAAGTGCATAGAAATGATCAACATACGAATGGAAGTATTTGCCGTCGGGCCAATCCCAGTAACCCTCCACCGCGTCGAGCGTCTCTCCCAGAGCTTCTGGCTCCACGATGAGCCCCGTTTCCTCCTGTAATTCCCTTACGGCGGCTTCGAGTGGCGTCTCGTTGTCGTCAATTCCGCCACCGGGCGTGATCCAGCGGGGAGGCAAGCCGACTCGGTGGTCAAACCTTGTGTGCATCAGCAGGAATTTGCCCTGACCGTCGTGCAACACGATTCGAGCGGTTTCTCGGTGCAGAACGTGTATTCGCCCTTCGGGGTGGATCATTTCCCGCCCTTGTCGACCAATCCGAAGGCTCGCATGGATACCTGGACCATTGGTCCGATTCCGACGACGAACAGCAGGGTACCGAGCCCGACAGGACCGCCCAGCGCGAGTCCGATGAGTGTTGCCCCGCCCTCGAGCACCGTGCGAACGATCCAGACGGGCTTGCCGAACTTTTTCACCGAACCCGTCATGAGTCCGTCACGTGGCCCCGGACCGAGTCGCGCGCCGATATAGATTCCGGTTCCCAGCGCGATGATGGTCATTCCGAGGACGTACCACACGATTTGCCCAAAAATCCCCCAGTCGGCTGCTGACGGAACGAACCGGAGCGACAGATCGATAAAAGGTCCAATGAGGAGCGCATTAAAGATGGTACCGAGTCCGGGCTTTTGCTTGAGCGGGATCCACAACAGCAAAATCAGGGCACTTGCGAGCACGGTGGCCAGCCCGAAGCTCAACCCCGTGATGTTCGCGAGGCCTTGACCGAACACGTCCCACGGTGCGAGCCCGAGCGTCGCTCGAATCTGAAAGGCGATTCCCAACCCGAAGAGATACAGCCCAACGATGAGTCGAACCAGTACGAGTGGTTTCGGAAAGTTGAGAGAGGCCACGAGGTCGTCTATTCGCCGAAGTAGCCAGTGTCGCCGACCAGTCGCGTGTTGTCGGCGGGGACGGGTTCAACGGCCGCGAGGGCGATCTCGGACGCAAATTCAGACACGTTGTACAACTTCCCCACCGCTTCTTTGCGGGCGTCGATAGTTCCGGGCTTCACACGGTCCAACAGCGTTGCGGTGACGGTTCCCTCGATCATGTCGGCTGACACGACGACGAAGCCGATTCCGTCCGCCTCGAGCGACGGAATCATCTCGCGAAGCGCGTCTTCGCCGGCGCGCTTGGACAGCGCAACCGGGAGGTATTCGGGCATCGTGTCAACGGTGCGAATGAAGTGAGCTTGGTGGCTGGTGATGAAAACAACGCGTGACCCTGCATGAAGGAGAGGCCGCAGTGTCTCCAAGGCGTTCACCTGGGCGTCGCGGTTGAGCCGCATCGCGTAGTCGTCACCCTTGCCGGCTTCCATGCCGCCAGAGGCGTTGAGGACGAGGATGTCGAGCCCGCCGAATTCCTTCTGTAGCGTGTCACGCAGTGCCGTGATTGAGTCGTAATCGGTCAGGTCTGCGCCAACGACGATCGCTTCCCCACCGTTCTCGCGGATACCCGCTGCGACCTTCTCGGCGCGGGCCTCTTTGTCACGAAAGTTGATGGCGACCTTGGCGCCTGCTTCGGCGAAAAATCCGACGGTTTCCGCTCCAATTCCTCGCGATGAACCCGTCACGAAGGCGGATTTCCCCGCGAGTTGGCCGGGTATCAAGGGATTTGCGCTCATGGGGCAAAACTATCACGCAATGTCGGCGTGATACCGTGCCCGCATGACGTTTCGCGCCGCCGCGCACCCCTTTTTTGCGGGGTCAACTCCCCGTGTCTTGGCTCACCGCGGTCTTCACCTCGACGCACCGGAAAACACCGCCGGGTCGTTCCGGGCGGCAATCAACGCGGGCGCGACCTTCATCGAAACGGATGTCGTGGGGTCGAAAGACGGGTTCGCAATTATTTCGCACGACACGACGCTCGACCGAATATCTGCCCGAACCGGACTCGTGTCGGACCACACCGCTGCGGAACTCGCCGACATTGATCTCGGCGGCGAAGGCTTTCTGACACTTGCACAAGCGCTCGAGCAGTTTCCGACCGCACGATTCAACATCGATATCAAAGACGCGACCGCGATCGACGGTGTCGTTCGAGCCGTGACTGACGCCGAGGCGCGAGAGCGCGTGCTGATTACATCGTTTAGTGCGCAGCGCCGCCGCGCGACCATCGCACGCCTGCCCGGCGTTGCGAGCAGCCCGTCGGCGACGGAGTTTCTCGTCATTGCCGCGGCAGCTCGCCTCGGGGTCGCCCCTCCCCTCCCCCTCGTTCACGCGCTGCAGATTCCCGAACGCGCGAACGGAATCACCTTCGTGACCGAGCGCCTAGTCGAGCGTTACCACCGCGCCGGACTCGAGGTTCACGTCTGGACGGTCAACGACGAAGCGACGATGCGACGGTTGCTGGGGCTCGGTGTGGACGGAATTGTCACCGATCGAGCGGATATCGCCCTTCGCGTGGTGAATTCATAGCCAATTCTTTACTTTCGCTCAGGAATATCTCGGTGAGTTCTGCCGTTATAAAAGGTAGGCCACAAGCCAAAGGAGAAAACAATGAGCAACAAGCGCATGCAAGGCACGCGACTCGGATCAATCAGCTCGGAAACCGAGGAAGGCGTCCAGTTCGTCGATCGCCAAAACGTG
>JBEENB010000058.1:0-5034 GCA_041192365.1 Actinomycetota bacterium
AGATAGGCCACGAACGCCATCCGAACGGCAGGTTCGGCCTCGGCTACGAGTTCACTCGCGAGGTCGGAATCGGGTGCGACGACCATGAACGTCGCTCCGTACAGCGTGTCGGGGCGGGTCGTGAAGACCGGCACAGTGCGATCGCTGCCCTCAACCGCGAACACGACCTCGGCACCGCGTGAGCGTCCGATCCAGTTGCGCTGCATCGTAAGGACCTTGGCCGGCCAGGCTCCTTCGAGTCGGTCCAGGTCGGCGAGGAGCCGGTCAGCGTAATCCGTGATGCGGAAGTACCACTGCGTGAGCTTCTTTTTCACAACCGCCGCACCACTGCGTTCGCTCGTGCCGTCCGGCAAAACCTGCTCGTTCGCGAGGACCGTCTGGTCCACCGGATCCCAGTTGACCCACGAGTCCTTGCGGTACGCCAGTCCCTTGTTAAATAGTTCAAGGAACAGCCACTGGTTCCACTGGTAATACTCGGGGTCCGAGGTGTGCAACACGCGCGACCAGTCGAAAGACGCCGCGTACCGCTTCATCGAGGCGCGTTGCTGAGCGATGTTCTCGTAGGTCCAGTCACGTGGGTTCACGCCCCGCTTGATGGCCGCATTTTCGGCGGGAAGTCCAAAGGAATCCCACCCGATGGGGTGCAGAACCTGGTAACCGCGAAGGCGCCAGTACCGTGCGAGGACGTCACCGAGCGCGTAGACCTCGGCGTGGCCCATGTGCAGGTCGCCCGATGGGTACGGGAACATATCCAGGATGTACTTGTGCGGGCGAGAATCGTCTGTGTCGGGCACATCAAAGGGTCGTTCGGCTTCCCACACGGGAGCCCACTTCGCTTCCATCCGGCGGAAATCGTATTCGTTTTCGTCCACGGAACCCCTTCACAGCGCGCACACGCGCGTTTTCAATTCTATTCCGTGTACAGGTACGGGTTCGGCGAGGCTCCGAGCACTCCGAGCATCGCGGCGGCCTTGACGCCGACCTCGGCGATTTCCTGATCGGGGAGCGATCCCGACGTTATTCCGCCCCCAACTCCGATGTGAGCACCGCGCTCGTCAATGACAATCGAGCGAATCGTCATGGCGAGTGTGAGGCTTCCCGCGCCGGCATAGCCGAACGCGCCGGCGTACATTCCACGTTCGGCAGATTCCAGTCTCTCCAGAATTTGGACGGCGCTGCGTTTTGGCGCACCCGTCATTGACCCAGCCGGGAAAAGGGCACGAGCCGCATCCGCGGCCACACAGTCTGGCAACAGTTCCCCGGTGACGGTGCTAACCAGCTGGTGAACGGTCGAATAGGTTTCGACGCGATGAAGCGACGTCACGGTAACCGTCCCCGGCTCACACACTTGGGACAGGTCGTTGCGGCACAAGTCCACAATCATGAGGTTCTCGGCGCGCTCCTTTTCTGACGTCTCCAGTTCGCGTTTCACGAGGTAGTCCTCTGCCGGGTCCATGCTGCGCGGGCGGGTGCCCTTGATCGGGCTCGTCGTCGCGTGTCGACCGCGAACCGTGAAGTAGGTCTCGGGCGATGCGCTAAGCAGGCTGATTCCTCCAATCGAAAGGTACGCCGCGTTTCGGGTGGGGGCCGCCGCTCGGAGCGCGCAATACGTCTCGACCACGTCCACCTCGCCATAGACATCGATTCCGGTCGTGAGGCACAACTGATAGGCGTCACCGTTTCGGATGTGCGTGAGGCACTCGGCGATGTACCCGGCATAGGTCGCTGGATCATCGCGCCAGATCGCCGTGCGGGTCGGGGGACGCTGTGGCGTCGGGGCGATCTGACCGCCCAGTGCCTCGATGGCAAAAACCAGTTCATCGAACTCGGCGTCGCGCTTCAGTCCGATGACCGACACGTCGTTCTCGCGGTGGTCGACCTCGACCGCGAGTCGAACGGACAGCATTGTTGAGCGCGGCTGTGGCTCGATTCCGACTTCGACACCGAGCGACTCGGCGCGGGCTCCATAACCGATCCACCCAACCCGCGACACGGGAAAGTCGTCAGTCGTCTCGAAAGCAGAGAAGGCGTCGGCGGTCTCGATGCGCGTCCCGACCCCGAGATACGACACGGTTTCCGCCAGCGAATCGTCGAGCCAGAAACCACCATCTCTACCGGCGATCAGAGTACGAAAGATGACAACCGGGTCAACGTGTGCGGTGATAACGTGCCGAACGTAACCCTCTGCCAGAGCCTTTACTCTAGGGTCGCGGCGCGCGTTTTCCGATGGGCGGATGGTTCCGTCGTCGAAGAGGAATGGTGCGACCCTCACACCGGTGCTGTGCGCGTCGCCGATTCGTGGCTCGTGGTCGACGGCTGCGCTGTGAATCTGACGATGCACCTCGAACGGTTCACGACGTCGCTTGCCACTGTTGACGCCACTCTGGACGCTCGCGCCTTTGCCGCCGACACCATCGCCATGATTCCCGCCGAGGGACGATGGTTCCCGCGCCTTGAGGCGATCGATTATGGCGATGGCGCGATGTTGCGATTCCACCTTCGTGAGGCTCCCGACGCTCTCACCGACGTCACGCTGGCCACCGCACCTCGTGACCCTCGAACTCAGCCGAGCGTGAAGGGTCCCGATCTCGCCGTGCTCGGAGCCCTCCGACGGAAACTCAACGTCGGCGAGGCCGTCATTCTCGACGGCGAATTCGTCGCCGAAGGAGCATGGTCGTCGATTGTGTGGTGGGAGAAGGACAGTCTGCACGTCGTCGATTCCGAGATTCCGCACCTTCCTAGCGTCACCGAGCGAACAATCCGTGACCACGCTGCGTTCATCGGCGCACCGGTCGTCAGCGCCCGTGTCCGACCAGAGGATCTCAACGGCGCCGAGGTGTGGACGCTGTCCGCCCTCCACGGTATTCGCGTCGTGACCGAGTGGCGAGATGGACCGGACGTGCACGTCGAGCCCGGCCGTGTTGACTACTGGCGTCAGCAGTACCTCAATCAACGACAGGCAATAAACCCAGACGAGGTACGCTCGCACTCATGAACGCATTCCTCGATTGGTTTCTCAGCGGAGTCGGTTCCGTTGACCCGGTCCTCCGTGTCGGCCTAGCAGGGCTCGCCATCATGCTCGAAACGAGTGTCCTCGTCGGACTCGTCATTCCGGGGGACACTGTCGTTCTCGTCGCTGCAACCGGTGTGTCGTCGACCGAGGAATACATCTCGTTGATTGTTGTCATAATTGTCGGCGCATTGATGGGGGAAAGTATTGGTTTTGCGCTCGGGCATGCCTTTGGCCCCGCCATTCAACACTCGAAGGTCGGCAAATGGATTGGCCACAAAAACTGGAAAACCGCCGAACGTTTTCTCGAGCACCGAGGAGGGTGGGCGATTTTCATCTCGCGGTTCTTGCCCGTCCTGCACAGCATTGTTCCGCTGACCGCCGGAATCACCGGCATGGACTATCGCCGATTTATCGCGTGGACCGCACCAGCGTGCACGCTGTGGGCGATCGCCTATGTCACGGTCGGCCGCACAGCTGCTCTGACGTATGAGCAACTGAGCCAGAGCCTGCACTTCGCAGGGTTCATCTTCGCGGGGATCATCGCCCTCTTCATCGCCGTTATGGCGTTGGTGAAAAAGTCACTGGAGCGTTACACCAAGCACCCCGACGACTAGTTCGCGAGGCGAGACAGAGACGCAACCGATGCCCGTGCCGCATCAATGAAGACAGCGTCACCGCGGTCATCCTTGAAGAAGGCTCGGGCCAGGTAGGCGTCAACCGCCACAAGTGCTTTCTCGAGTTCCAGTACGGTGGCGGCATCATTCGAGAATCCGAAGCGAACGCTGAGTACTTCCGTCATCGTGCGGGCGGCCGTGGTGAGGCGCGGCTCGCGACTGCGCGGGCGAATGTCGAGAACATCCCCTAGTCGGAGCGAACGGAAACCGGGTTCCGTTCGAAACATGTCGAGGTACATCTCGAACATCACGTTTATCGCGTCTTTGGGTGCCGAACCATTAATCCGATCGAGCGCGTCAAGGAAACGCCGATCTGCGCGCTCGAGGTTTCGAATTGCCAGTGCCTCCAAAACCTTGACGCGGTCCTCGAAGTATCGATATACCGTTCCGATCGATGCGCCAGCGGCTTCGGCAACGTTCGCCGTGGTCAGGTCTTCGTAGCCCTTGTCATGAACAACCTTGGCGGCCGCATCCAAAAGAGCCGTGACGCGCGCGTTACTGCGGGCCTGAACGGGTGTGTTGATGAGGAGTCCCGATTTGAATAATTCTTCGCTTGCCGGGATGTGTTGAATTGGCAATTTAATCTTCCTTGCTAGTTGATGGCTAGTTGATGGCTAGTTGAATTTTCGAAGAATAAAACCTTTAGCGCCAAAGGTATCTGTGAAATATAAGAATGTGCCCTACGACATTGCAACTTACTGAAAAACCGTCGAGTTCGAGCGAGACGATAGTCTTGACCACGATGCCATCAGAGTCGACCCCTTCCGCCAAAATGCATATCGCGGCACGAATCGAAGACGCGTACACTGCCGTTCGTGCGAGGTCTGCCCGTGCATCAGGGCAACTTCCAACAGTAGTCGCTTTCCGCGGCTACGGCACGGCCACCTCGGTTCGCATCCTCGCGAGAGTTCTCTATGTTAACCCGGACCCGCGCACCCACAAGGTTCGTAAATATGTCCGCGGTTGGCGGGCATTCACGGGCGTCCCGGTTGCCCACACGAAGGTCACTGTCAAAATCGGGAGCCACAAGTTCAAGGTGACAAGCGACCGCGGCGGAGTGATCGATGCAAGCGTGCCCGTGAATCTGCCCGTCGGAATCCACACGGTATTGATGCGTGTCACCAAGGGCAACGGCTGGGCCGACAGTGACGTGACCGTCGTCAACGACACGACACCTATTGGCATTGTGTGTGATGTCGATGACACGGTCATGGTCACGGCACTCCCCCGCCTGCTGTTGGCGGCCTGGAATACATTCGTCCTTGACGAGCACGCCCGCCGCCCCGTGCCGGGAATGGCCGTATTCCTGAATAAATTGGGCGCCTTTTATTCGGGCGCACCCGTCAT
>JBEENB010000059.1:0-5011 GCA_041192365.1 Actinomycetota bacterium
GAAATCGGAATGACAAACGCCGAAATTCGCGCGACGTCGAGCCCCGCACGCCACGCTCCACGCGAATCGTCATCGACGGTGTCGATTTCACGCTGGACGGCGTTTGCAGCGCGAACCGTCCGAACTGCGGAGATGGCGCGCTCGACGGACGCGGTGAGGTCGCCGACACGGTCTTGGGCGCGTCGCGAATAGACCCGGATTCGGCGTGACAGCGCGATGACGATAACCATCGAACTGACAACGACGGAAAAGGTGAGGCCAAACAGGATCATGTCGATGATCAACATCGCAATGATGGAACCGACAAACGTGACCAAACCGCCGATGGCCTCAACCAAACCCTGGGTGAGGACGGCGCGCAGCATCGTCGAGTCTGCACCAACTCGAGAGACGAGGTCGCCGGTTCGACGGGCATCAAACTGGCTGATTGGCAAGTTCAGCAGTCGGGCAACGAGGTGGCGCCGCGATGAAAGGACGACGCTTTCGCCGGTTCGCTGCAACAGGTAGTGGCGAACGCTCGAGAGAATCGCGCTTCCAATGACGAGAGCAATGAGGGCGGGCACAAGCCAGCCGAGGTCGGTGCCCGCTTGCACGGTCGAAATGACCTGGGCGACGATTAGCGGTTGGCCCAGAGACGCAGCGGCCCCGAGGAGGCTGAGGACAATGACCACGCCCAAAATCCGCTTGTGTTCGAGCAGGTACGGCATCAATTGACCGAAGGTTGCTTTGGGTCCTGACGGGTCGACCGGTGCACCACCGCGACGGAATCCGCCGAAACGAGGAGAAGACATGACCGTCCTTTGAGTGGGTTAACGTGAATGCGTTACATGGTTTGGGTCCACCGAAACCTGAAGCATCCCTCCGTACTAGGATAAGTCTTTGTGTCTGTACCCGTGATTCGCGCTGAAAACATCGCCAAGAAATATGGCGATTTCGTCGCCGTTGACGGAATTTCTTTCGAGGTACAGCGGGGTGAATCCTTCGGACTCCTTGGTCCCAACGGTGCCGGAAAGTCCACGACCATGAAGATGATTGCCGCCGTGTCTACACGCACGTCGGGGAGCCTCGAGGTCCTCGGGATGGACCCCAATACCGACGGACCGGCAATCCGTTCGCAGCTCGGTGTCGTGCCGCAGGAGGACAACCTCGATCAGGAATTACGTGTTCGCGAGAACCTGATTACCTACGGTCGGTTCTTCGGAATGTCCCACGCCGCCGTGGCGAAGCGCGCCGATGAACTGCTCGAATTCGCCCAGTTGACGGATCGTGCCAAGTCCAAGGTCGAACCGCTCTCGGGTGGAATGAAGCGTCGCTTGACGATTGCCCGCTCCCTCATGAACGATCCCCAGATGCTGCTTCTGGACGAGCCGACGACGGGACTCGACCCGCAGGCTCGACACATTCTATGGGACCGTTTGTTTCGCCTCAAAGAGCAAGGCACGACGCTTGTACTCACGACGCACTATATGGACGAAGCCGAACAACTGAGCGATCGCATCGTGGTCGTCGACAAGGGTGCCATCATGGCTGAGGGTTCGCCCGCGCAACTTATTCGCCAGTATTCGAGCAAAGAAGTCCTCGAAGTTCGGTACGGCTCGGACAAGAACGCTCCCGTCGCGAAAGCAATCGCGGACATTGGCGAGCGTCAGGAAATCTTGCCCGACCGCATCTTGATCTATAGCGACAACGGCGAACGCGATCTCGCAGAAATAACCAAACGCGGTCACCACCCGATGACGAGCCTCGTGCGACGGTCGTCGCTGGAGGACGTTTTCCTGCGCCTCACCGGCCGGAGTCTCGTCGAATGACATCCGTCGCTGACATCAAGGCGGACGCCGAGAAACCGCGTCGCTGGGGTTGGTGGTACGTCACCGAGCTCCGATTGCGCGAAATGCGCGGTTACGTCAGTTACGTCGTGACGTCGTCCTTCGCAAACCCGCTCATGTACCTGCTTGCGTTGGGAATCGGCCTCGCTAATCTCATCCCCGAGGGGATGGAGGGCGTCCCGTTTCTTGTCTTCGTCGCCCCCGCTCTGCTCATGTCGACCATCCTGACGGTTGGCGCAGAAGAGGGCATGTACCCCGTGCTCAGCGGGTTCAAATGGCACAAGATCTTTTTTGCGATTCACGCGACACCCATCACCCCAGGGCAAATCGTCGGCGGGTTCCTCGTTCATCTGACGATTCGTTTCACTTTCACCGCCGGCGTCTTCTACGGTTTCCTCGTCGCTTTCGGAGCGGTCCCGTTCGCCTCGGGATGGGTCATGATTCCCATCGCCATCCTGGGGGCGTTCTCCATCCTCACGCCACTGGGTGCTTACGCGGCGAGCCTCGACGACGACACCGGTCAATTCGCCCTCATCCAGCGTCTCGTCGTCATGCCCATGTTCTTGTTCTCGGGGACCTTCTTCCCCCTCTCGCAGGTTCCCGACTGGCTCGAGTGGGTCGGATGGGTCTCGCCGCTCTGGCATGCAACACAGTTGGGTCGAACTTTCAGCTACGGCGCAATCGAGCCCATTTGGCTGTCTGCAACGCACCTCGCTGTGTTGGTCGCCTATGCGGTCATCGGGGGATATTTCATGAAGCGTGCGTTCGTCGCAAGGCTGACGCGATGACCGCCGCGGTCCGGGCCAGTGCGGCCACAGCGCCGAAGCGGCGTTTCGGTGGGATGTCCGGCGGTAACGCTCGCGCGGTGATCGAACGAGGTCTTCGGGCAACGATGTCCAACAATTACCTGGTCGTCCTTAGTGGTTTCTTCGAACCGGTGTTCTACCTGCTGTCAATGGGAATTGGCCTCGGCGGAATCATCGGCGCCATCGATGTCGACGGAGCGTCGGTGCCTTACGGCGCGTACATCGCCCCCGCGCTTCTTGCCGTGTCGGCGATGAACGGTGCGATCTACGATTCAACGTGGAATGTTTTCTTCAAACTCAACTTCGGCAAGTTGTATCAGACGATGCTGCTGACATCGCTCGGCCCGTTGGATGTTGCCCTCGGAGAAATCACACTCGCACTTTTGCGCGGTGGTGTGTATGCGGTCGGATTCCTCATCGTCATGCAGACCATGGGATTAGTCCTGTCGCCACTGGCAATTCTCGCAATCCCCGCGGTCATCCTGATTGCTGCGGGTTTCGCGTCAATCGGGATGGCATTTACGTCCTACATGAAGACGTTTCAACAGATGGACTGGTTGCCGATGGTCATGCTGCCGATGTTCCTGTTCTCGGCGACGTTCTTCCCCATCACGGTGTACCCCGAAGCAATTCAGATCATGGTGCAATGCTTCCCGCTCTGGCACGGAGTCGAACTGGTTCGCATGCTGACAACGGGCGTCGTGACGCCGATGATGTGGGTGCACATCGGGTATTACCTCGTCATGCTCGGTGTCGGTGTTGTCGTCGTTTCCAGGCGACTGCGCACACTATTTCTTGGCTGACCTTCCGATTCGCTGCGCAGCCGCCGCAAGCCGCGCAAGAGCGGATCGTCGGGGCTTTTTCACTAGCACGGTGAGAAGGTGATCGAGATCGTCGGTGTCGGTGTTCTCGACGAGGTAGCCCAAGCCGAGTCGCTTCAGGCTCGCACGCGCATCATTTTGATTGTCAATTCTGTCGATAGGGAGTCGTTCGTCCTGGCGGGCAACTCGCGGCGTCCAGGCCGAATCGAGGCGAAGATCGGGGAGCGACGGCATCTCGGTACGGAGGAATTTCCAGAGCGTGGTGGGTGTTTCCAAGGCGAGTAGATCGGAATACGTCAGCGACACGAATGGTTTTCCCGACTCGGTGACAAGCCGAAGGAAATCGCGAATCTGAGTTGAATATCCGCGGGCACGGCGGATGAAGAACGCCTCGTCGTAGGTCACGACGAATTGGCTTGTCCCCGCGTTGGCCCATGTCTTCGAATGATCGACGAGCGCGCGTGAAACCCAGGCCGAAAAGGGGTTCCGCCGGAGCACAACGACACCGGCAGCGTTGTCGATGAGAATTCGACGAGCGCGGTCATCGCGGAGTTGTTGACCCAATACCTTCACCACGAAAAGAGACACGCCCTCGACCTTGTCGCGAAATGCAAGAGTCGCGAGGGGGTCCGCGATGGCAGCTTCCGCCAATGCGGCATGGGACCCGTATGGCGCGAGCGCCTCCTCGATGAAATCAGCCACTGTGGACTTCGGATCGCGGTGAAAGAATTCAGCGAGCGATGCGACGCCGGCCATGCCGCGCACAAGCTCGACAAGGAATGAGCTACCGGAACGCGAGTGCGCGAGAATCAGCAGATACGGTGCAGGCATCGGGGTCCTTGACATGGGGTTGCCCCCAGTTTACGCCCGTCGCAGTTCTCGAACAGTGGCGGCGGCGGCGATAGCGGCTGAGGCCGCTTCTGCTCCCTTGTCCTCCCGTGAACCCGGCAGTCCTGCACGGTCGAGGCCCTGCTGCTCGTCATCGAGAGTGAGGACCCCGAAGCCAACGGGCTTACCCTCGTCCAGTGCGACCCGGGTCAGTCCATCCGTCGCGGCGTTCGCCACGAAGTCGAAGTGAGGTGTTCCGCCTCGAATGATGACGCCAAGACACACGACCGCGTCGGCGCCAGCCCGAAGAGCGGTTTGGGCGACAAGCGGAAGCTCGAACGCGCCGGGCACGCGAATTAGGGTGTGCGAGGCGCCGGCGGCTTCGAGAACGCGAATGGCCCCGGCGATGAGCCCATCGGTGATTTCGTCGTGCCAGGAACCGGCAATAACGGCGATGGACAAGCCCTGTCCGTCAACGACGATGTCGGGTGACCCGTGTCCGGCCACGTGACTATTCACCGTCCTTGACCACGACGGGAGAATTGACGAGCGCGCCGGGCAACTGGTGACCCATGCGGTCGCGCTTGGCACCGAGGTAACCGATATTGACGTCTCCGACGCCGACGACGAGAGGAACGAGTTCCGTCACCTCGACACCGTGCTCGATGAGTTGACGCCGCTTCTCGGGGTTGTTGGACAACAGTCGAACGGACGAGATTCCGAGATCTTT
>JBEENB010000060.1:0-4666 GCA_041192365.1 Actinomycetota bacterium
AACACCTCGACCGCGGGCACTTCGGCGATGTCGAGAGCGGCGTCGTGGTCGGCGTTGGAGGAGTCAGACATGCTGGCCTTTCGGGGCGGGATGCGCTCGTGCGCGTTACCTGCTATTCTGATGGAGGATTCGGGGTAACCCGAACAAGGAAGTGGAGAAATCCCACCTGTCAATCGTAAGATGATTTTCGGGTCGTTGTACTCCGCCGGGTTTCCGGCAGCGAAAGGGTGCGTCCCCTCACGGGGTTCGGGTTTCTGTGTTTTCTTGGGGCGTTGTCCGCCGCCACCGGTTCACCGGTTGCACGCAGCACCAAAGGAGACACACATCACAGATCCGCGAATTAATGAGCGCATCCGCGTTCCGGAGGTCCGACTCATCGGGCCCCTCGGCGAACAGGTTGGCGTCGTCACGCTCGAGGTCGCACAGCGCATTGCGCGCGAAGCAGACCTCGATCTTGTCGAAGTAGCTCCGGAAGCAAAACCGCCCGTTGTCAAAGTTATGGACTTCGGGAAGTTCAAATACGAAGCCGCTCAAAAAGCGAAGGAAGCACGTCGAAACCAGGTACAGACCGTTCTCAAAGAGGTTCGGTTCCGCCTGAAAATCGACACCCACGACTACGAAACCAAACTCAAGCATGCCCAGACGTTCCTCAAGGGGGGCGACAAGGTCAAGGCCATGATTCAGTTCCGCGGTCGTGAACAATCCCGCCCCGAGGCGGGAGTGCGACTCCTTCACAAGTTCGCCGAAGCCGTTGCCGAATTCGGAACAGTTGAACACGCTCCGACAGTCGATGGCCGAAACATGACGATGGTTATCGCCCCACTGAAGAACAAGTCCGACGCGAAAGCGGAGTCCGCCAAGGCACAGCCCAAGGCAACGGAAGCGGCACCCGCCGCCCCCGAGACACCGCCGACAGCGGAATAACGAAAGAGAAGAACATGCCGAAGCAGAAGACCCACTCGGGTACGAAGAAGCGCTTCAAGATCACCGGTACCGGCAAGATCAAGAAGCAAGGTGCGGGAATGCGCCACAACCTCGAGGTCAAGTCGAGCGGCGTCAAGCGCAGCCTCAACAAGGACCGAGTCCTCGCCCCCGCCGACCAGAAGGTCATCAAGAAGCTTCTCGGCAAGTAGCCCGAGACCGAATTTAAGGAACTGACATGGCACGTGTAAAAAATGCGGTCAACGCGGCAAAGAAGCGCCGCACAATACTCGAGCGCGCCGAAGGGTACCGCGGACAGCGTTCGCGTCTCTATCGCAAGGCCAAGGAGCAGGTCGTTCACTCGCTGAACTATGCCTACCGCGACCGTCGTGCGAAGAAGGGTGAATTCCGCCGTCTCTGGATCCAGCGTATTAATGCGGCTGCACGCCTCAACGGCATCACCTACAACCGACTCATCCAGGGCCTCGCACTCGCGGGCATCGAGGTTGACCGTCGCATGCTCGCCGACATGGCCGTCAATGACGCCGCCACGTTCGCAACCATTGCGAAGGCTGCCAAGGCTGCTTTGCCCAAGGACACGTCGGCGCCCAAGGCGTAATTTGTCGCCTTGTTCTTAGTCGAAATCCCCGTCGAAAGGCGGGGATTTCGCTCGTTTGAGTGTCGAATTCCGGGAAATGTGAAACAAACGTCAAAATGTTGTCAAAGATTCGTCAAAGTCGCTTTTGCCCCGTGTTGCGTTGAGTTAGTGTCCAAATATGCCCACCACGGGGCGAGCCGACAAGGAGTCAGACAACATGAACAAATGGAGCAAGGGAATTGCGATGGGCGCGGCAGCCGCAGTCATCGGGTTCGGTGGTTTCACCGCTACCACCGCAAACGCAGCCACTGACGACGAGATCGCAACATATCTAACTGACGCGGTCGCTATCCAACTGGGTTTGACCTCCACGGATGCGCTACACCAGCTCATCATTGATGCGATGGCAAACAACCTCATTGACCCAGCATTGACTGGCGCCGCGGGAGCATCGGTAGACGGTCTGTCGACTCTGACTCCCGAGGAACTCGCCGCACTTCTCGACGCGAACCTCACTCAACAGCTTTCAACAATCGAGCAGACGTTGATTGACCTCGGTGTTTACTCAGACCCGGACTCTTCCGAGGCTGTAGAGGACGATGACGACGAAGCTTACGTTGACGATGACGAAGCCTACGAGGACGACGATGACGAAGCTTACGTTGACGATGACGATGACGCATACGAAGATGATGACGACGCGTATGAGGACGACGACGAATCGGACGACGAGGATGACTCGGATGACAATGACGACGAATCGGACGACGAGGATGACTCGGACGAAGAGGACTAGGCAGCACCGAATCGAACGAGGTCCCGGGTTCGCTCGGGGCCTCGTTTCTCGTTGGGTAACATCAAAAGGTGATTACGAATCCTGCAGACCCGCAAGTCAAGGCCATCGCCCGACTTTCCCAGCGGAGTCGTCGCGATGAAGCGGGCGTGTTCGTGGTGGAGGGGCCACAGGCAGTTCGAGAACTCCTGACCTTCGCCCCAAATTCGGTCGTCGACGTTTTTTTCACCTCAGCGTTCGCCGAGAAACACGGGGCCATCATCCAATTGGCCGAGCGCTCTCCTGCGGTGATGGACGAAGTGTCCGACAAGGTGCTCGAGGTCATGTCGGACACCGTCAGCCCGCAGGGCGTTGTCGCTGTGGCACAGATCCTGTCCCATTCCCTCTCGTCGATTGATGAAGTTCGCCTAGTCGCGGTGTGCGACGAGATTCGTGATCCGGGCAATGCGGGAGCCGTCATTCGTGCGGCCGACGCCGCCGGAGCCGACGCGGTCATCTTGACCGGCGCATCCGTCGACCTGCACAACCCGAAACTCGTGCGCTCGAGCACCGGCTCGATATTTCACCTGCCGATCATCGAACACTATGACCTCGCGGACGTCATTGAATGGCTCACGAGCAGGGGAGTCACAATTCTCGCGGCAGCAGCTGACGGTGAACCCATCCCATCGATGTCTAACATCTTGACCAAGCCGACCGCGTGGTTGTTCGGCAACGAAGCGCACGGGCTCAGCGAGGATGCCCGAGCCCGCGCCGACCACATCGTGGCCGTCCCGATTTACGGTAGAGCGGAGTCACTAAACCTCGCCACTGCGGCAAGCGTTTGCCTCTATGCGAGCGCGTTCGCCCAGAGCGGCGCTTAATCGCCGCTCGTCTAGGATTGGGGAGTGTCCAGCATCTCTCCTCAGCAACTAGCCGACGTTGTCGCCGAAGCGCTCGCCGCGATCAACGGCGCGACGACCGGTGACGAACTCAAGCAGGTGCGCACTCGGTTTGTTGCCGACGGTTCACCTATTTCAGTCATCAACTCAACCCTGCGCGATGTCCCGTCAGACGAGAAGGCAGAAGCGGGAAAGATTGTCGGACAGGCCCGCAGCGAGATCAACCAGGCGTTTGCAGCCCGTGAAGCCGGCATTCTCCAGGCCGAGGAACACGCGCGTCTGATGACCGAATCGGTTGACGTTACCGCCGTTGCCTCGCGTCGCCGTGTCGGTGCTCGCCATCCGCTCAACCTGCTAATGGAAGAGATGTCCAACATCTTCGTGGGAATGGGCTGGGAGATTGCCGAGGGCCCCGAACTCGAAAACGAGTGGTTCAACTTCGATGCTCTCAATTTCGACGAGGACCACCCCGCCCGCGCCATGCAAGACACGTTCTTTGTCGAGCCCGTTGAGCGCCACCTCGTGCTGCGCACGCACACGTCTCCGGTGCAAATTCGATCGCTGTTGACGCGCGAGCTCCCCGTGTACGTGGTTGCACCCGGCCGCGTGTATCGCACCGACGAACTCGACGCCACCCACACACCCGTCTTTCACCAGATGGAGGGCATCGCCATCGACAAGGGCCTGACGATGGCACACCTCAAGGGGACACTCGAGCACCTCGCCCGCGCGATGTTCGGCGACGACGCCAAGATTCGCCTGCGTCCCAACTATTTCCCGTTCACCGAACCCTCGGCCGAACTCGACATCTGGCACCCGACCTTCCGCGGCGGCGCTCGCTGGATCGAGTGGGGCGGATGCGGAATGGTCAACCCCAATGTCCTTCGTGCGGCGGGCATCGACCCTGAGGAATACCAGGGATTCGCGTTCGGAATGGGCATCGAACGAACACTGATGTTCCGCAACGATGTCGCCGACATGCACGACATGGTCGAGGGCGACGTTCGCTTCTCGCAGCAGTTCGGGATGGTGATCTGAGTGCGCATTCCCGCCAGCCAGCTGCGCGAGTGGGTCGCGCTTCCCGCCGACGCGACCCCCGAACA
Source organism: Actinomycetota bacterium (assembly GCA_041192365.1). Classification (GTDB taxonomy): domain Bacteria; phylum Actinomycetota; class Actinomycetes; order Actinomycetales; family Microbacteriaceae; genus MWH-TA3. The sequence goes on from JBEENB010000060.1 coordinate 4,297, forward strand.
TCTTCACGAAGCGCTCGTGTCTGTCGGATTCGAAGAAGAAGACGTTCACCCCAACGAGATTTCCGGCCCGATCGTCGTGGGCGAGGTCCTCGAGTTCTCTCCCGAGCCCCAAGAGAACGGCAAGACCATTAATTGGTGTCAGGTTCGCGTCGCGACGTCGGGTAACGACGCCATTCGCGGAATCGTCTGTGGCGCATCGAACTTCGAGGTGGGCGACAAGGTTGTCGTGACTCTGCCCGGAGCCGTTCTGCCCGGACCGTTCCCCATCGCCGCGCGAAAGACCTATGGTCACGTCTCTGACGGAATGATTGCCTCGGCGAAAGAACTCGGGCTCGGCGATGAGCACGACGGCATCCTCCGTCTGTCCCAG
>JBEENB010000061.1:0-4511 GCA_041192365.1 Actinomycetota bacterium
CGAGCGACGGCAATCCGCGCGAACTGGGAAATCCCTCGAGCGTCACCCTTATTTTCGACCGGAGCGATGAGTGCGACGCGACGTGCGTGACAGGGCTCGCCCTCGGAGATTTACCGCGAGTGGAACAAACACTCGTCCGACTCGCTGGCGGCCTGGTTCCGATCGACGTCGTCAAAGTCAGCCACCACGGCTCGAGAGACCAAGACCCCGAACTGTATCGCCGTGTCCGAGCCCCCGTCGCGTTGATCGGTGTCGGCGCCGACAACGAGTACGGGCATCCGACGGCCGAGACCCTGGATGTGCTCGCCGGCGTCGGGTCGACCGTCGCGCGAAGCGACCTCAACGGAATTGTCCTCGTGTGGCGAACGGCAAACGGCGAATTGCGGGTGTGGCGCGAACGCGCGACCGAGCCCCGATTTACACTGAACACGGAGGAATAATGTCGAAAACCGAGGTCGTGCCGTGGCACGGGATGCGTGAAGCACCCATCGTGCTCGTCACGGGTTCTGAGTCCTACCTCGCCGACCGGGTTTTTCGCGAGTTGCGCGACCGCGTTCGAATCGCTCAGCCTGAACTCGAAGTCACGGATCTCGATGGGGCAAACTATGCGGTCGGAACTCTTCTCGACGTTGCGAGCCCGTCGTTGTTTGGCGAACCGCGCATGATTCGCATCACGAACGGCGAATCGGGCGGGGACCACTTCGTCGCCGATATTCAGTCGTACCTCGAGGTCATTGCCGACGACGTCATCGTCATTGTGCGCCACGGTGGTGGCAACCGTGGCAAGAAATTGCTCGACACGCTTCGCGCCAACCCGACAACCCTTGAGGTCGAATGCGCCGAGTTGAAGAGAGAAGCGGACCGGGTCCAGTTCGCCTCCGCTGAGTTCAATCGCCTCGGGGCGAAGGTTGACCGTGCGGCCGTCGGAGCCCTCGCCGAGGCATTCGCGGGGGATCTCGCCGAACTTGCCGCAGCGTGCGAACAAATCGCGAGTGACGCGCTCGGGAAGCCCATCACAAAGGAATTCGTCGACACCTATTACCAGGGCCGTGAAGAAGTGACGTCCTTTGCGGTGGCCGACATGGCAATCGATGGCAACCGGGCCGAAGCACTTCGGCTACTGCGTCACGCGATCCAATCCGGTGTCGACCCCGTGCCTTTGATTGCGGCGTTCGCGGCCAAACTCCGACAGCTCGCCAAGGTCGGTGGGTACACCGGTTCGCCCAGTAACGCGGCGAAAGACCTCGGTATGCCGCCGTGGATGATCGACAAATCCAGGAGTGCGCTTCGGAAATGGACCGGCCCGACACTCGGCAGGGCGATTCTGGTCGTCGCTGAGGCCGATTCGATGGTCAAGGGCGCCGGTCGAGACCCCGAATTTGCCGTTGAGCGGATGGTTGACCGCGTAGCGTCCCGCACCTAGACACACAACGACGGCCCCCGGTTTCCCGGAAGCCGTCGAGGTTTAGCGGAAGTTCTATTTCTTCGGTGCAGCGGCCTTGGTGGCGCTAGTTTTAGCCGGAGCCTTTGCTGCTGCCTTGGCGGGAGCTTTCACTGCCGCCTTCTTGGCCGGGGCCTTTGCGGCCGCCTTCTTGGCGGGTGCTTTGGCCGGAGCCTTCTTGGCGGGTGCTTTGGCCGGAGCCTTGGTCACCGTGGCGTCGCCCGATATTGCGGCGGACTGGGCAGCGATACCCGACTTGCGGTTCGCCGCTTGGTTCTTGTGAATGACGCCCTTCGACACGGCCTTATCAATCTTGCGCGTTGCTGCGGCAACGGCATTGACGGCGGCCGCCTTGTCGCCCGTCGCGATTGCCTCGCGCGCGATGCGGATAACGGTCTTGAGTTCGCTCTTGACGGCCCTGTTGCGCTCTTGCGCCTTGAGGTTCGTCTTGATTCGCTTAATCTGCGACTTGATATTTGCCACGAATGATTTCCTTAGGTGAGTGGTGTCGAACCGAGATGGGGTGTTGCGAATCCCGGTGTCGTTCCGTGCATCGGAGAGAGGGCCTCTGCACGCAAGCCAAGAGTCAACGCTACCAGAGGCGAACGGCGCATGGCGACCGCGAGGCGTGAAACAATAGAGAACGATGTCCCGTTCCACGAAGCCGCCAATTCCGTCACGCACGGACCCGTCGATAATCCGAAATTTCTGCATCATCGCGCACATCGATCACGGAAAATCCACGCTCGCCGACCGCATGCTCGGAATCACGGGGATTGTTGGCGACCGTGACATGCGGGCCCAGTACCTCGATCGCATGGACATCGAGCGCGAACGAGGAATCACAATCAAGAGTCAGGCCGTGCGCATGCCGTGGGCCGTGGATGGCGTGGATTACGCGCTCAACATGATTGACACCCCGGGCCATGTCGACTTCTCGTACGAGGTTTCTCGGTCTCTCGCGGCCTGCGAAGGGGCAATTCTTCTCGTGGATGCGGCCCAAGGAATCGAAGCACAGACTCTCGCCAACCTGTACCTGGCGCTCGAGAACGACCTCGAAATCATCCCGGTGCTCAACAAAATCGATTTACCCTCGGCGGATCCCGAAAAATACGCGAAGGAACTCGCGTCTCTCATCGGCGGAGACCCCGATGATGTGATGCGCGTGTCGGGAAAGACGGGTGTTGGCGTCGACGAACTGCTCGATCGAGTCGTCCAGAAGATTCCCGCGCCGGTCGGCGACCCGACGGCCCCCGCACGAGCCATGATTTTCGACTCGGTCTATGACTCCTATCGGGGAGTCGTAACCTACGTGCGCGTCATGGACGGTTCCCTCAGCCCTCGAGAGCGAATCCAGATGATGTCGACGCGGGCCGCCCATGAACTATTGGAAATCGGCGTTTCGTCACCTGAACCGACCCAGTCCGAAGGACTCGGTGTCGGCGAGGTGGGTTACCTCATCACCGGCGTGAAAGACGTCCGCCAGTCCAAGGTCGGCGATACCGTGACGAACCTCGCGAAGCCGGCAAAAATCGCACTCGAGGGCTACACCGACCCCAAGCCGATGGTCTACTCGGGGTTGTACCCGCTCGACGGCGCTGAGTTCCCCGATCTGCGCGAAGCACTCGACAAACTCAAGCTCAGCGACGCCTCGCTGGTTTATGAGCCGGAAACCTCCGTCGCCCTCGGGTTCGGGTTCCGATGTGGGTTCCTCGGGCTGTTGCACCTTGAAATCATCACCGAGCGACTTGAGCGCGAATTCGGACTCGACCTTATCGCCACCGCCCCGAGCGTTATCTATAACGTCTCTACCGACGACGGTAAAGAAATTCAGGTCACCAACCCGTCGGAATACCCCGTCGGAAAAATCAAGTCGGTTCGAGAGCCGATCGTGCGCGCGGCGGTACTGGCCCCCAAGGATTATGTCGGCACGATTATGGAACTATGCCAAACCCGGCGCGGAACCCTGATTGGAATGGATTACCTGGGCGAAGACCGCGTCGAAATCAAATACACAATTCCCCTCGGCGAGATAGTTTTTGATTTCTTTGACAACCTCAAGTCGCGAACCGCTGGGTACGCGTCGCTTGATTACGAGCCGGCGGGCGAACAAGAAGCGGATCTCGTGAAGGTCGACATCCTGTTGCAGGGTGAGCAGGTCGATGCGTTCTCGGCGATCGTGCACCGCGAGAAGGCCTATGCCTATGGCGTCATGATGACCTCCCGACTGCGTGAACTCATTCCCCGCCAGCAATTCGAGGTTCCGATTCAGGCGGCCATCGGCGCACGCATCATCGCCAGGGAGAGCATTCGAGCCATGCGCAAGGACGTGCTCGCGAAGTGTTACGGCGGCGACATCAGTCGTAAGCGCAAATTGCTCGAGAAGCAAAAGGCAGGCAAGAAGCGCATGAAGATGGTCGGCCGTGTCGAGGTTCCGCAAGAAGCGTTCATCGCCGCCTTGTCGGGGGACACCGAAAAGAAGGACAAGAAGTGACCACGGGACTCTCGCGACTGTTGATCGTCGGATATCTAATTCTGGCGGTGGCGGCCACCGGGCGGAGTGCCTTCCAAATAGCGACGAAATTCTCGGAAGCGCCGTTTGCTTACACGTTGTCGGCCATCGCGGCGGCACACTATTTCCTCGCCGTGCTTGCGATCGCGCGCAGATGGCGCAGATTTGCCATCCCCATCATAGTGATTGAACTTATCGGCGTTCTGAGCGTTGGAATGTTGACCTATCTGATCCCGTCGCTCTTCCACGCCAATTCGGTGTGGTCCTACTTCGGTCTTGGATACGGATACGTGCCCGTGCTCTTGCCCATCCTTGGGCTGTGGTGGGCGTGGGAAACCCGATGACCGACTGGCCATTGCCGCGCGACGGCATCGATTCCGTTGTCACCATCGGCAAATTCGACGGCGTTCACATCGGGCATCGTGAGGTCGTCTCGCAACTTCGCGCCCGCGCCAACGGTCGACGCGTTGTGGTGGTCACCTTCGACCGTCATCCGTTGGAGCTTTTCGACCCCACCCGTGCTCCACAGCCGATTCTGTCCGTTGCCCAAAAAGTCGA
>JBEENB010000062.1:0-4240 GCA_041192365.1 Actinomycetota bacterium
GAACACATCGGCGGATTCGGTCGGGACGTTTTCGAGAGACGTTGCGGCGACCCCGAACAACGCCATGATGGCGTCGAGCGATTCGTGTGCCTTGACCGCGGCGGGGCCGGTGCCGAGTGTCGCGGCCGCCCACGACTTTGCCCTGTCGCTGCGGGCCCAGACGGCCCATAGTAATTCGTCAATCTGCCGATCGGCCACGAGTCGAAGTGCTCGTATCGTGTCGACAATCCATCGCACACCGGGGGCGGCGAATTTCACCTCGGTTTCGAATGTTCCGAGTTCCGTAAGCGCCTCAAGCATGAGTTCGTCGGCGAGTCGATTCCCGCCCGACGCAATTTCGGCTTTTCGCAAGTTTCGACGGAAACGCCGAAAATCCAGAGTTGTCAGTCGACCGAATGGGCCGAGCAACAAGTCCTGAGCGATTCCGGCGGTCAACGGTTCACGCCCGATTCCGATGCTGACCAGGTTGAGAAGCGACCACACCGCTGCGTGGTCGCGAAGTGGCGAACCCGTCGTTTCCGAGAAAGTGGGGATCGACATCGAATTGAGGTGGGTCACCATCGATTCGGCCATCGACCCGCTTCGAACGACGACGGCGATGTCACCGTACGTGGTTCCGCGAGCGACCGCGTCGCGGATGTAGCGCGCCACGACGTCGCGTTCGTGAGCCGGCGAGGCTGCGGTCGCGCTGAGTAGATCGAATCCCGGAAGTGACCGAGCGACCACCGGTTCGGGGATTGGCGGATACGCGCGACGAATCTCGGGAATACCGCCGCCAATCGTTGACGCGATCGAGCCGAGAAGGGACGGCATGACCCCGCCGTGGCGGTGAATCGTCGTGAGGGCGTGGGTGGAACCCCACGTGAGATCGGCGTCATCGAGGAAGGTGACCTGTCCGCCGCGGAATCCCGAGGTCGCGGCGTCCGGGTCTCCGGCCGCGATGACCGGGCCGCGATGTTTCGCCCAAGCGATCACAAATCGCCACTGGGCGGGTGTGAGGTCGTGCGCATCGTCGACCACGAGCACCATGCGCGGTGCGTCCGACGCCGTCGATTCAATGATGTTCCGAGCGCGGTCAACGAGTTCGGCCGGGTCGACCTGACCAGCGCGAGACCGCGCGACGAGGCGACGATAGGTGGTGAAAAACGTCGCCGCTGCCGTCCACGCCGCGTAAGGGCTTTCGGAATCATCGGGACCTGTCCGGTCGCGTTCCGCCTCGACCGCGAGGTTTGCCAGTGCGGCAAAAGGGGTAGCACTCGATTCGTCGACCAGCCCGAGGTCGCGGCTGCGCGATAACAGATCTCGAAGCTGGGTGCGAAACTCGCGAAGGCGTCGAACATCGGCATTGAGCGACGCCGGCCAGTACCCGTCCGTGCCGTCGGCGATTTCCCCGTCGAGAAGTGCTTTGATATCAGAGTCTTGTTCCCCGCCGGACATGAGCCGAGCGATGAAGCCGTGCCCCTGTTCAGCGCTCACGATTTCGAACGCGAGCGATGACACGCTGCGTGCGAGCGGCCCTCGTGTGGCAACACCGGCTCGGAGAGCGACAAGGTCACGAAGGCGAGTCGCCGCCTGGCGAGAGGGGGTGAGAATGCGAACCGCGGATTCACCATCGCGCGCGATGAGGGCCGCGACGATTTCGGTAACCACCGCAGTCTTGCCGGAACCGGGCGGCCCAACGATGCGGAAATGGGCTCCCGACGCCGCAGCCGAGACGGCCGCGCGCTGGGAATCGTCCAGTTCGAAAATTGTCATTGAGTCGACTGTACAACTGAGCTCTGACGCCTATTAGCCTTGAGGCATGGACATTCGTATTGGAATTCAACACGCCCCCCGAGAACTCGCATTCGACACGGATGCGAGCGTCGCCGACATCGAGCAGAAGTACACCGCCGCGCTGGCCGCGAAAGGCGTTCTTCGCCTCAGCGACGCCAAGGGTCAGGAATACCTGATTGCCGCAACCGGTGTCACATACATCGAATTCGGCACCGCCCAGTCGCGACCCGTCGGCTTCGTTTCTTAGGCGGTTAAACCCAGCGCGTCCATTCGTAACGAATGAGATGCGATGAGCTCGGTGAACACGGTTCCTAGGCCGTCGGCTCGTGCCGCCCGGTTAGTGCCCGGGAGCAAAGCGCTCTCCGCCATGAGCATCGTGTCGCCGACCAGTCGTCTCGACCACAGCGCGAGCGTGGGACGGAGTCCGGGTTCGAGGGCGATTCGACGTTCCAGTTCCGTTCGAAGGACCTCAATCATCCTGTCATTTTCGAGCGCCGCGATGACGTCGGCTCTGACCTTCGTGGGAAGACCTTGCGCCAGTCGACGCCAAAAATCTTGCAGGAACGCCATCGTCACCCAAGTGCACGCGAGTCGTTCGACCCAGTTTCGTCCGCGAGTCCGTCGTTCAAATTCCCGAGTCGGTGCGATGAACGGACTCATCGCCGCAACCCGATCCACTTTCAATTTGTCCAACGTCGCGGCGAGGGTCGAAAATCGAACAAAGCACTCCTCGGCGACAATCGCGAGTGTCGACTCGGTCTCGAGGTCGGTCGCGTCGTGAGCGTGGCGTGCCGCGGACTCTGCGTAGCGCAAAAACAGATAGGCACTCTGACCGAGAAAGACATCGGGAGACGGCGCAAGGTCGGTGAATTCCGAGCGCGCGCTCGCATCGGCGACCCTCGACCGGCTCCGTGAGCCGGAGGTCGAGGGGCGCCCACTCTTGCGGAAAAGGCTTGCCACCACCCCAGCATAGGCAGTTCCCGTCGACAGGTAGACTGATGTTTACCAACCGATTGGGTATTTTGTGACTTTTCGTGATCTTGGCATCGACGATGACATCGCCGATGCGCTCGCCGCTCGTGGCATCAACGAGCCTTTTCCGATTCAAGAACAGACGATTCCGCTCGCGCTGACTAGCCAGGACATTATTGGGCAAGCCAAAACGGGTACGGGAAAGACATTCGGTTTTGGTCTCCCACTCGTCCAAAAGCTGGGGCTCGACCCTGCTCCGGGCGTCAAGGCTCTCATCGTGGTGCCTACGCGCGAGCTCGCGGTCCAGGTAACCGAAGACATGGAGCTCGCGACGAGCAACCGTTCGACAACCGTTGCCGCGATTTACGGCGGCAAGTCCTACGAGGAACAGGTCGACAAGATCAAGGCGGGGGCGCAGATCATTGTCGGAACCCCCGGTCGTCTGCTCGACCTGGCGGGCCAAAAATTGCTGTCGTTTGCCAAGGTCGAGGTCATGGTTCTCGATGAAGCCGACCGCATGCTCGACCTCGGATTCCTTCCCGACGTCGAAAAACTCTTTGCCCAAATCCCCGAGAAGCGCCACACGATGTTGTTCTCGGCCACGATGCCCGGTGCAATTGTCGCGCTTGCCCGTCGCTTCATGACCAAGCCAATCCACATTCGCGCAAGCGAACCCGACGAAGGCCTCACCCAGGCGAACATTGCACACGTGATTTATCGCGCGCACAACCTGGACAAAGACGAGGTTGTCGGTCGCATTCTCATGGCGGAAGGTCGCGGCAAGACCATCGTTTTCACGCGAACCAAACGCAGCGCGTCGAAGGTGACTGATGAACTCATCGATCGAGGATTTAGTGCCGTCGCCGTTCACGGCGATATGAGCCAAGAGGCGCGCGAGCGCGGAATGGCTGCCTTCAAGGCGGGCAAGAAAGATGTGCTCATCGCGACCGACGTCGCCGCCCGTGGAATCGATGTTGACGACGTGACCCACGTCATTAACTACACCGTGCCCGAGGATGACAAAGCGTATCTGCACCGCGTTGGCCGAACCGGCCGCGCTGGCCGAACCGGAATCGCCGTCACCTTCGTCGACTGGGACGACCTGCACAAGTGGGCGCTCATTTCCCGAGCACTGGACCTTCCGCTCGAACCGACCGAGACCTACTCGTCGTCACCCCACCTCTTTTCCGAACTCAACATCCCCGAAGGCTCGAAGGGCCGCCTCAAGGCTTCGTCTGGTCCACGAGTCGAAAAGCCAGCGAGCCGCCCCGCGCGCGGCGCCGGAAACTCGGGTGGAAACCCCGGCGGAAACCCGTCCAAGCAATCTGGAGGTTCGATGGCAGATAAGCCAGCAGGGGCTCCGCGACCGCGCACTCGGCGTCGCACGGACAGCCAACGCGGTGTCTGATTTCGTCATGACCCACACCACTCGATAGTCGATTTCAGCGTTGTTGATTACGCCCACGCGATAGCGGAACCCGTTCCGGTCTCA
>JBEENB010000063.1:0-4135 GCA_041192365.1 Actinomycetota bacterium
ATAGCCGGGCTTGTGGAAGGGGCCGCTCTGCCACCACGGGTGGCCCTCGCCGTAGAGCGCACCGCCAACGGCTCCGAATCCGGCGAAGTACTCGGGGTGAAAGACGGTGTGGTCGGTAATCATTGTCGACAACTCGCGCGGCAGCCCCATCACGCTCGTGATTCGAGTCATCTCGCGTTGAACGAACTCGTGGTCAATTCCGTATCGCTTGCCGTCCGGTGGCGCCGTGAGCAAGATGGCGGCGGTCGGACGGTCATTCGGATAGATATGTCCGGCTCGGTAGTAATTGAGGAACGCCATCGTCTGATTCGGCAGTGTCTTCGTTCGAATGCTCTCGTATAGGTCGGCGGGGTCGTCCGGCATGATGACCGAGTGAGTGACGACTTCCGGCGGTAACTCCTCGTCGAGCACGGCGAACACGGCGATGCCCGAGCACGACAGCGCTTTCGGAGCTCGAACTCGCTGCCCCAGCAACCGTTCGAGAATCCCGGCATCGAGCCCGCTGACGACGACATCCGCCTCATATTCCGCGGAATCTGTGACGACCTTCCCTCGCGAAACCGAGACCACGGCTTCCCCGAGTCGAATGGTGGCCCCCGATTCGGTTGCCAGCCGCGCGAGGGTTTGCGGGATTTCGTTCACTCCGCCGGTCGGCACCCAGACGCCGTCCGTCGACATGACGGCGGGCATGGTCGCGAACAACGCCAGAGTCTTGGCGGGCGAGACTCCCGCGTTGAGAGTGTGAATCGAGATCACTTCGCGCAGGTTCTCAGGCATCCACTCGAGGCCGTCAAGATATCGGTCGGTGTTGAGCCGGGTGCCGTAGTGGCTGAACAGTGCGGCGGCTGCCGGGTAAATCGCAGGGTCCCACGGGTCGTTCGTCAGCATCGTGGTGATGTGACGCCCGAGTGGACCGTGTTCCGCCTCAAATCGATCCCACGGCTCGCGCCACGCGTGCCCCGCCTCGACGGGGAGGTTGGCGACATCGCCGCGGAAGAAATAGCGCCCGACCTCGGGAAGTCGTTCGAGGTTGAGCGGTGCGATCGTGCGGGCCGTCGGAGCACCGGCCGGACCGAGCTCGTCGAATCGGTCAAAGAATTTCTCGAGCGCAGCGGGAAACGTGATCAGCGAGGGGCCGGTGTCGATTCGCTGACCGGCTACCTCAATGCGGCGACTCTTGCCGCCAATCCAGTCGTTCTTGTCGACGACCGTGACGTCATGACCTGCTCGTGCGAGAAGCGCGGCCGAGGACAGTCCACCGAGTCCCGCTCCGATGACGACGACGCGGCGAGGGGTCACGGGTACAGCCCGAGCGTGATGCCCGTCACCAATTGAACGCCGGCGACGGCTCCCGCGACATACGGGAACGCAACCGAGAACTTGTACAAGCGTTTCGCCTCGGCACTGGTGGGCGTTCGCCAGTTTGCGACGAGGAGCCAGCCCGAAATGACACCCGAGACGATTGCCACCGGCGGGTTCACCATCGCAAACGCGACGGTCGAGACGATCCACCACGAACCCGACCACACCAACGAACCCTTCACGCCGAACTTCACTGCGGTCGTAACGATTCCCGCCGCTGCGTCTTCGTCGATGTCCTGAATGGCGTCATACACGTGTTTCGCCATGCTCCAGGCCATGAGCCCGATTACTGCCGGCCACATCGGCTCGACACCGAGCGCGAGCGGAACGAACGCGAGCGGGAAGGCGTAATCAGCGTTGCTGACCGAGTCCCAGACGGGTCGCGCCTTGAAGCGCAGCGGCGTCGACGAATACTGCCAGAACGAAAACGAATAGGCCAGCATCCACAGGAACGCGGCTAGCGGCACGGTGAACGCGAAATACAGAAGGAAGGGGACGTTGAGGAGGAGGACTCCCCAGTTGATCATCCGGACTTCGGCGGGCTTGATTTTGGCCCCGCCAAATCCGCCCTTGCGGTCGTTCTCGGCGTCGGTGTCTTGGTCGTAAATGTCATTGATTCCGTAAATCAACAGATTGAAGGGAAGAGTCACCCAGATGAGGATCGGCAGGATGTCCCAGGTCCAGAGGAACCCGGCCAACCACATGCCCACGACGGTCGTGCCGATCGTGTTAATCCACAGAACGGGACGAGAAATTTCGGTTAGTCGACGAATCACAATGCCCACTCTAACTTCCGCACGGGCGGGTCAGAGTGGGCATCGCTGAATCAATTAGACGAGATTGTCGAGGTGCGGGTCTCCGACGCGGGTCGGAATCATGACAGCCTGAATCTCGGCACGGTTGAGTAGGTCCGTCATGCGGCGCTGACGCTGCTTCGGGATCAAGGTGACAACCGTTCCGGTCTTTCCCGCGCGGCCCGTACGGCCCGAACGGTGCAGGTACGTCTTGTACTCGTCAGGGGCGTCCGCCTGGATGACGAGGTCGATGTCGTCGACGTGGATTCCACGGGCGGCAACATCGGTCGCAACGAGCACGTTGACGCGGCCCGTCGTGAGGCGCTCGAGATTACGAGTACGACGCGACTGGTTAAGGTCACCGTGGAGGCTGGTCGCCGGGATCCCGGCATCCTCGAGTTCGTCAGCGAGCTGCTCGGCGTAGGCGCGGGTGCGCGTGAACACGAGGGTTTTGCCGTCACGACGGACGAGGTGCTCGATGAGAGGAATCTTGTCGCGGTGATCGATGATGAAAACCCGGTGATCAATCGTCGACGAGGACTGGTCTTCGCCGGCAACTTCGTGGATCGCTGGCTCGGGGAGGAACTCATCGATGATCGAGGCGACTCCCTTATCGAGTGTTGCCGAGAACAACAAGCGCTGTCCGCCCTCGGCGGTGTCGCGAAGGATTCGCTGAACCGGCTCGAGGAATCCGAGGTCGCACATGTGGTCGGCCTCGTCGAGAACCGTGATCTGGATCTGCGACAGGTCGATGTGACGCTGACGCGCGAGGTCTTCGAGACGACCGGGCGTGGCGATGACGATGTCAACACCGCGACGGAGGCTCATGACCTGCGAACCCTGCGGGACTCCACCGACGATGGTCGTGGTGAAGAGGCCAACCGACTTCGCGATGGGCATCACGGTGCGGTTGATCTGCATCGCGAGTTCACGAGTCGGGGCGAGGATGAGCGCACGAGGTGAACGACCCTGGCTGCGCTTTTTGCCGCCACCATTCGCCATCAAGAGTTCGACGATCGGTGCGGCAAAGGCAATGGTCTTGCCCGATCCGGTTCGACCGCGCCCGAGAACGTCACGACCAGCGAGAACGTCAGGGATGGTTGCTGCCTGGATGGGGAACGGTGCGGTTGCGCCGAGTTCCAGGAGAGCGGATTCGATGTTGCGACCCAAGCCGAGATCGCCGAACGTCACACCATCGACATCATCCGCCGTGGTGGCCATCGCCTGAAGACGCTCGAGTACGACGTCTTCGCCGGGCTCGTAGAACGCCTTCTCGTCGCGCGAGGGGTAGAAGTCGGAATCGCGGCGGGCGGGACGGTCGTCTCGTGCCGGTCGGTCATCACGCGAGTAGCGATCGTTTCGGGGAGCGCGGTCATCACGAGCTGGGCGACGGTCGTCACGTGCCGGACGATCGTCACGAACTGGACGGAACGGGCGATCGGAGCGATCCGTGCGCGGGGCACGGTCGTCGCGCGCGGGGCGCGATCCACCGGCAAAGCGGTCGTCACGGGCCGGACGATCGTCACGAACCGGACGGTCATCGCGGACGGGACGAACGTCACGTCGCTCATCACGTGTCGAACGAACGGGACGGTCGAACTTGCTCTTGGCGTCCACGTGGCGGCCTTCGCGAACGGGGCGGCCGTCGCGGAATGCGAATTCGTTCCGAGGAGCGCGGTCGGCGCGATCAGCGCGGGGGGCGCGGTCGTCACGAACGGGACGGGCACCGCGGTCGTCACGAGCCGGACGGTCATCGCGCGCGGGGCGCGATCCACCGGCGTATCGGTCATCACGTGCAGGTCGGTCATCACGTGCGGGTCGGTCGTCGCGAGCGCCACGAACCAGGCGACTAGCGCCTGCCGGGCCATCGGGGCGGCCGAAACGGCTCTTTTTCTTGGCAGCTGCGTCGCGCGGGACGAAGTTCTTTCCGCGGCGTTCCGCGGGAGGGGTGTTGCTGGGCATCAGAATGCTTTCTGGCT
>JBEENB010000064.1:0-4131 GCA_041192365.1 Actinomycetota bacterium
GACGCGGTGCAATGGGGGCGGGCACGCAGCGACAACTGTGACAGTGGAACACCAGCTGTAGGCGGCGGGGCGTCCTATCAACTGACGGTGTACGTGGGCGAGATTCAATCCACTGATGCGAAACAGTTCATGCTGTATTAGTCTCAAGATTATGACGTTCCCATCCGGGCGATTGCTCGCCGCGAGTGTGGCACTACTCTGCGCACCGTTGGGCGGCCTGATCGCACCGGCTGCTGCTTTTGACGGCCCGTTGCGAATCATTGGCGGGACGACGGCGGACATCGACGACGTTCCGTGGCAAGTGGGCCTAATTTCGCCACGACGGAGCGCAACAACCGTGTTTTACGGTCAGTTCTGTGGCGGTTCCATCATTAACGAACGCTGGGTGATAACGGCAGCGCACTGCCTCTACGATTTCAGGGGAAAGAAGTTGGGAGTTTTCGCTGGCAACGATAACCTAAACGTTCCGGTGGGCACAGATGTCTACAGCGCGGCTGCATGGAAAGTCCACCCAGATTACTCTTCTGGGCCCGCGAGAGATGTTTGGTACAACGACATCGCACTCGTGAAACTGAATTCCACGCTCGACTTCGCTGAAGAGGCAATTGAACCGATCGCACTTCCTACAGCCATCGACCCTGCGGACGCGCCCGCTGTGGGAGACTCAATCGGTGTTTCGGGCTGGGGCGCGACATCGTCGGACGAATATAACCCCGGCTATCCCTACCTCCTTAAAAAAACGACGCTTAATGTGATTTCGAACGGTGCGCCCACTAGCTGCGGCGCATACTCGGCGTCAGACTGGAATAGCCTTTACGAAACATGCATCGGTTTCACCGGTGGTGGCAAAGACACCTGTTGGGGAGATTCGGGAGGCCCGTACGTCGACGAAATCGACGCGGACGGCGACGGAAACACCGAGCCGACGCTCATCGGGGTCACCTCATGGGGAAATGGATGCGCCGAGGCGAGTTATCCTGGGCTCGCTACTCGCGTCACCTCCTACCTCGACTGGATCGTGCCGCGTTCACCGAGTTTCAATACAACCGGGTCGGGATCGAATACTCTCGTCACGTGGAGTGCATTGAGCAACCAGTTTCTCTCCTATCCCGTGTCCGGTTATCGGGTTGAATACTCCCTTGACGCGGGAACAACCTGGACGCTGGGTGGAACCGTGACCGCCAAAACGCGTTCGCTTATCGTCACGGGAGTGACGAGTGCCCTGTGGCGACTCGCCGCCCTCAATGCTGTCAACTCCTCCGATGGCCCCTATCTGTGGTCGGGCGACACCGATGTCGATACGGCACGACTCGGAAACGAGCCGGGTGCCCCGCAATCATTTGCCTTCCTCTCTCAATCTCGACGCGGGTTCAACTTCGAGTGGGAACAGCCAAGCTCGGTGAACAGTTCGGCGATCTGGGATTATCGCGTCTATCAGCAGCCCGGATCTGGCGCCCCTCGTCTGGCAGAGTCTGGTCGCTCGCAATGGCCTGCCGCTACCGTCAGTTCAAAGTTCGGGTCGGGAACATACTGGGTTGTCGCGGTTAACAACTTCGGCGAATCGGTCGCATCCAACACGGTTATCGTTCCCTAATAGCGAAATGCTGTGAGGAAGATTCTTCGCTAACCGAATGTTTCGAACTTTTGTCAGGTTCACGGCGCGTCGTAATCGTTCCGTGTACCACCTCGGTGGCAGACTGACGTTCCCGCACCGCCGCGGAATCGTTCCGTCCTCTTCATCGACGGCTCGATTAGTCGCCCCTTAGAGAGGAGAATTATGCGTTTTTCCATTGGCCTCACCCGGCTCCCTTTGCCCCAATTCACCTGGGGCTCGATCGACCAGCAGGTAGACACACCCCAGCCTGCCGCTGCCGCTGCCGACGTCGCTGTGAGCAGCACCATCGAATCGGCCACGAAGGAGGATGAGAATGAGTAACCCATGGGAAACCAACGAACCAACCGACAAAGAATTGTGGGACGAGCTAAACCACTCGGTCGACACCCGTCGCCAGGAAATCTATTTTGTCCTTGGGCAACGGGCACACAACGCGAGTAAGCACGAGGATGCCCTGGCGCTCTTCGACAAGTCACTCGAACTCTGCGAATTACTGGGATACACCCGTGAAAAGTACTACACGATGGTGAACATGACGCGGTGCCACCGTGAGTTAAAGAACTGGGACAAGGTCTTCGAAATCTTCGATCGGCTCGAAGAACGAGGCCTCGCTGATCTCGAGGCCGAAGATCTCGCGCTCTTGTTCCGGTCGAAGGCGTTTGCCTTGAAAGATCAGCGCAGGGCGCTCGACGCGATTGAGGCGTTCCGCATTGCCGAAAACTATTCGCGTGAATGCGATGAGTCGTATTTGGCCTGTAACGACGCAATTCAGCGAGCGCGAATTCACGCGCTTCTCCGTGAATTCACGGTTGCGCGTGACCTCATGCTGGTCACTCTTGAATACGCCCGCGTCGAGGCTGTCGTCCCGCTTGCAGCCCAGGTCCAGTTGAACCTGGGACGTATCTACCTTCAAGCCGCAGATTTCCCGGCTGCCGTCGTGACACTTGAAGACGCCGTCGCGACGTTCGAAGCCATCGAGGACGAAATATACGGCAAGAAGGCCCGGATGGCGCTCGCCGCCGCCCATGGCCGCAATGGCAATGTGCTGCGTGCCGAGCAAATCTTGGTTGAACTTGACCAGTCGCTCAATCCGTGGGACATCGAGCTTCGAGCAAGCATTTCGCTTCTCCGTGCCGAACTGTCGTGGGACCCCGCAGAGGTCGCAGAGTTTCACAAGAAGGCGCGCGCGCTGGCCGCAAACGACGGGCGCCGCCATTTCGTCAACGTCGTCGATATCAACGCCGCGGTTGTCATGGCCGAAGCGGGCGACCTGGCCGGTGCCGAGAATCTTCTGCGCGAGGTTATCGCCTCGGCGGAAAAGTTCGATGACCTCGACATCATCAACGAAGCCCGCGTTCGGCTTGCGAGCATCGTAATTGAACTCGATCGCGCCGACGAAGCGCTGTCATTGTTGTCGACGATGTCGATTGCGACCTTTGGCGACGACAGTTTCGCGTGGCAACGATTCGCTATAGTTCATTCGGCCGCATTGCTCCTCGTTGGCGAAATCGATGAAGCTGAGCAATCCGTCATGGTTATCATGAACCTTGAGCGCACCTGGGCGAATCTCGCGGTCATTGCCGAGGCCTACTGGATCACGGCGCAGATCGAAGAAAAGCGGCATGGCCGAACCTCCAACTGGGAACACATGCTGTCGGCGAGTGTCGCACTGTTGCTTCAAGCGGGAAAAGCTGAAATGGCGACCGAGCGAGCGCGTGACCTCGTCCCCGCGGCGGAGTCGGCACCGGACATTCCACGCCAACCCCTGAAAACCCCGAACGACTTGCTCGACAACATCAACGCAGCGAGCGACGGATAGCCTCTGCGAGGGTGTTCACCGAGTGATCGATGACCTCGGTGAACCCCAAGCGCGTTGCTTCGGCGGACCTCAGTTGGTGGGCGGTCACGGCACGGATGTCGCCCGCGAGACTGATTTCACCCGTCGCCACGAGCGTGGGCGAAAGGGAAATGTCTTTCGCCGCGCTGGCGAGTGCTAAAGCGATGGCGAGGTCGGCTCCCGGTTCGGTGACGCGAATTCCGCCGACCGTCGAGACGTAAACGTCGGCTGATTGGAACGGAAGTTTGGCACGGCGCTCGAGAACCGCGAGCAGCATTGCCACACGAGACGAATCAACGCCGTTCGTGACCCGCCTTGGCTGTGGGGCGCTCGAGGGAACGATGAGTGCTTGGATTTCAACCGGAAGCGCACGTCGGCCCTCCATCGTGATGGTCGTGCAGGTGCCGCTGACCGGAGTTGTTGTGTTCGATCGGAACAGTGCGGACGGGTCGGGGACCTGTTCAATGCCGCTTCCGACCATCTCGAAACAGCCGACCTCGTCGGTCGGACCGAATCGGTTCTTGAGCGTGCGGACAAAGCGGAGTGCGGTTTGGCGGTCGCCCTCGAAGTGCATGACAACATCGACGAGGTGTTCGAGAAGCCTTGGCCCCGCGATTGTGCCGTCCTTGGTGACGTGACCCACGAGGATGACGGGGATTCCGCGTTCCTTGGCGATTCG
>JBEENB010000065.1:0-4100 GCA_041192365.1 Actinomycetota bacterium
TGGGGCCGATGTCTGCCGCAATCGTTATTGCCATCGTTCCGGTGGTCATCGCAAGTTTCTTCGTGCAAAAGCGACTGGTCCAGGGAATCAGTGGCGGAGCCGTCAAGGGATAAGGACAGGAACAGAAACATGGCACGCGTAACGTTCGACAACGTCGTCAAAAAGTACGGCGACAACACCATTGTCAAGGGCCTCAATTTGGAACTCCCCGATGGGGCATTCACGGTGCTCGTCGGGCCATCCGGGTGCGGGAAGACCACGACGCTGCGCATGATTGCGGGACTCGAACCCGTGACATCCGGGTCGATCCGAATCGGCGACAAGGACGTCACCAAACTTGAACCGAAAGACCGCGACATCGCGATGGTGTTCCAGAATTACGCGCTGTATCCGCACCTTACGGTTCGCGAGAACCTCGCGTTTCCGCTGCGGGCGATTCGGGTGAATCGGGCAGAGGCGTTGAAACGAGCGGAAGCCGTCGCCGCGACGATGGGGCTGTCCGAACTTCTCGACCGTAAGCCCAAGGACCTGTCGGGCGGGCAACAACAACGCGTTGCGATCGGTCGCGCCATCATTCGGGAACCCTCCGTGTTCTTGTTCGACGAACCCCTCAGCAACCTCGACGCGAAGTTGCGCGTCGAAATGCGCACCGAGTTGCTTCAACTGCAGCGCCGGCTAGGAATCACCTCGCTGTTCGTGACGCACGACCAAGAAGAAGCGATGACGCTCTCCGACTTCATCGTCGTGATGCGTGACGGCGAGATCGCCCAGCAGGGGAAGCCCAAAGACGTCTACGACAAGCCGAACAGCACGTTCGTGGCGTCGTTTGTCGGAAGCCCCAAGATGAACCTTCTCGAAGGAACGTTCTCGACCGGAAAGTTCGTGTCGGATGCGGGACTGACGTTGGCCGTCGCCGGCGTTTCTGCCGGCACAAAGATTCTGGGGGTTCGCCCAGACGACATCGTTCTCGAGGTCGGCGGGAAGTCGCCGAGCCGCGGGCGTATCGGCGTGATCGAATTGCTCGGCCCGCGCGCGATCGTTCAGGTAGAGGCCTCTGGGCATTCGTTGACGGCGGTGGTCGAGGCATCGCGCATGGACGGCGTCGTCGAAGGCGCCGAGGTCGGTGTCAGTGTTCGAGCTGGGACACATCACCTGTTTGACAGCGTGACGGGCCTTCGGGTCTAAACGGCGACGAGCTCGCGCCGCAGGTAATCCTCGACCTCGGGGACGAGCGCCCACGGCACGAGTGCCGGTAACTTCGGCGCAATTCCAACGCCCGACGAGGTTCGACGCAGACGTCGCTCGATGAACGGCACGACATCGCGCAGGAACCACGCCACGGTCTCGCGCAACGGACGGTCAGCCGCGAAACTCGGTTCGTATTCGCTCGGCGAGTAGCGGGCGGTGGTGTCCAAGAGTTCGGCGGCCGCGTTCGCGATCTGTGCGTGGCCGATCGCAGAGAAGTGGACCATGTCGCGGTGCCAGAACTCGAGGTGCTCGAGCTCGTTCATGCCGAACACATCGATGACGGGGAACCCCAACTCCGCGGCGACGCGGTCAATCATCCGAGACATCCTCTGGGCGTTAGGGCGCACCGGCCCAAAGAACTTCAGGTGGCACGGGTTGATGGTGTTCGCGACGACGACGTGGATGCCCGCGATCTTGAGGCGCTGCAGTCCCGATCGGAAGATGCGTTCGAGGCGCTCGACCGTTTCGGCGTTGCTAAAGAAGTTGTTGCTGCCCGCGAGAATCGTGACGAGGTCGGGGCGCAACGCAATCGCGTGCTCAACCTGGTCATCCATGATGTCCTCGAGCTTGCATCCGCGAATCGCAATGTTCGCGTATTCGAACGAGTCACCTCGGTCGGCGGCGTCCGTCGCGAGCAGGTGCGCGAGGCGGTCGGTCCACCCGCTTCCCACCCGATGAGAGAGGAAGAAACGGTCGCCCATTCCCTCCGACAGCGAATCCCCAATTGCCACATACGAGCGAATGTTCACGCTTACAGAGTGACAAGTTTGCCCCTGAACCCGCTGAGTTTCGCGTGAATGGCGAGTGAACGAATTGTGAAGATTACCCTCGCGCGTCAGGCGTTTACGATTGAACCGTGAAACTCACCCAACGCCCAATCGTCGTCGTTCTCGACATCGGTTCGGGCGACGCGAACGCGGTGGTCGATGCGCTGACAGCCGCCGGCGCGAATGCATCTCTCACGCGTGACCGCGATGTCGTTGCGAACGCGGCCGGGCTCGTGGTCATCGGCGACGGAGAGTTCGCCGCGGTGATCGAGCAGCTTCGTGAGGTGCACGGCGACGAACTCATCGAACGACGTCTCGCGGGTGGTCGACCGGTTCTGGCTATCGGTGTTGGAATGCAGATCCTGTTTGATGGTGCCATCGTGGGCGACGTCGACACCGAGGGACTCGCTCAGTGGCCAGGTGTGGTCACCGAACTGGATGCGCCGACACTGCCGCACAACGGATGGAGCACCGTCGAGGCAGCACCCGATTCCGTGCTCTTTGCCGGCATTGAGGGCGAGCAGTTTCATTTCGCGCACTCGCACGCGGCAACCGAGTGGACGCTCGAGGCGTATGGCGCGTTCGCCGCACCGCGCGTGACCTATGCGACTCACGGCGAGCGTCTCATCGCTGCCGTCGAAAACGGCCCGCTGTCCGCCACCCAGTTTCACCCCGAGAATTCCGGCGATGCCGGCCTGCACCTTCTGCGTAACTGGATCGCCTCGTTCTAGCCGAAAGCCACCATGACGAAACTCATCCTTCTCCCCGCTGTCGACGTCGCCGACGGCCAGGCGGTTCGCCTCACACAGGGCGCGGCCGGGTCCGAGACGACCCACGGCGACCCGCTCGACGTCGCCCGGGACTTCGTCGACCAGGGCGCCGAGTGGCTGCACCTGGTGGATCTCGACGCAGCGTTTGGCCGAGGCAACAACACCGAGGTATTGCGCCGGGTCGTCGACGAACTCGCCGGGTCGATCAACATTCAACTGTCGGGGGGCATTCGAGACGAAGAATCGCTCGACCGTGCGCTTGCTGCCGGTGTGCGGCGCGTCAACCTGGGAACCGCGGCCCTCGCGAATCCGGAATGGGTGGCGTCGGCCATTGCCGAACACGGCGACCGGGTTGCCGTCGGACTTGACGTGCGCGGAACGACACTCGCCGCACGTGGAACCGCGGACGTCGGCAGCGATGTCTTTGAGGCACTGGAACTCTTGGAGGCCGCGGGGTGCTCGCGGTACATCGTCACCGACGTCGACACCGACGGTGCGATGAGCGGCCCGAACCTTCACCTGTTGAGCGACGTTGCACGCCAAAGCAACGCCCCCGTCATCGCATCCGGCGGAATCGCGACGCTCGACGACATCGCCGCGATCCGCGAGCTCGTCGACATCGGTGTCGAGGGGGCAATCCTCGGCAAAGCGCTATATGCCGGCGCCTTCACCCTGCGCGACGCCTTGTCGGTAGCGAACGGGAACTGAGTCGATGTCGAACGACCACCCCACGGATTCGTCTGGCGTTCCCTGGGAGGGCCGAGCGTTCCACGACAACCCGCACGCGGGGGACACCGGCGAGACGCCCACTGATGTTGCCGAGCGCCTGACCGAGTGGCGCACCGGCACGGGTTCGTTCACGGACCTCGTGGCTGCGTTCGCCGTCAATCGGTTCCTCATCCCGCTCGTCACCCACGCGGGGGACGACTTCGACGTCGACCATCCCGTCATGGAAGACAAGATCCAGGAATTGTCCGTCATCACCGTCGCCGGTCCGGGCGGCGAAAAGGTCATTCCGGCGTTCACGTCTGTTGCCGCGATGACTGCATGGAACTCAGAGGCGCGACCCATACCAATCGAAGCGCAGCGAGTTGCGCTCGCCGCCGCGAGTGAACACACCGACCGCATCGTCGTCAATCCGGGCACCGACTCGATCGTGTTGCGTCGACCAATCGTTTGGTCGATTGCGCAGGGAAACCCGCACATCGCGCCGTGGGAGTCGACCAAGTTCGTCACCGAAACCCGCGACCTGCTCGCGGGAATCGACAACCTGCTCGAGGTCAATGTCGGGTCAGGCGATTCGAACGCAACTGGG
>JBEENB010000066.1:0-4057 GCA_041192365.1 Actinomycetota bacterium
CGAATGTGCATTCGAGCTCAAACGAGCAACACCCCACTTGCCTAAATTCGACCTGCCCGACGGACAGACCGTCATGGGGCGACTGCGGGAACTCGTCTGGGCGGCCGTTCCCCGCCTGTACCCGAACGCGGGACCCGACGTGACCGAACGAATCGAACGGGAACTCACCGTCATCGACGAACTTGACTTCCCCGGCTACTTCCTCATCGTTCACGACATCGTCGAATTCGCGCGCTCACGCCGAATTCTCTGTCAGGGGCGCGGAAGCGCCGCGAACTCGGCCGTCTGTTACGCACTCGGAATCACCGCCGTCGACTCAATCGCGTATGGGTTGCCGTTCGAACGGTTCCTGTCCGCGCTGCGTGACGAACCGCCCGACATCGACGTCGATTTCGACACCGACCGCCGCGAAGAAGTCATCCAATACGTGTTTGAGAAATACGGTCGGCGAAACGCCGCCCAGGTCGCCAACGTCATCACGTATCGACCCAAGAACGCCATCCGCGACATCGCCCGCGCGTTCGGGCACGGAGTCGACGACCAGAACACGTGGTCACGGCTCGTCGAACGGTGGCGGCGGCTCGACCCGTCCGAAACCTCTGAGATCCCCGAACATATCGTGCGGCTCGCCAACGAAACCCTGACGTTGCCGAGGCACCTCGGAATCCACTCGGGCGGGATGGTCCTCACCGAGCAACCCGTCGGCGAAGTCGTCCCCATCGAACACGCGCGCATGCCCGGACGAACAGTCCTGCAATGGGACAAAGACGACTGCGCCTACATGGGGCTGGTCAAGTTCGACCTTCTGGGGCTCGGAATGTTGGGAGCCATCAACCAGGTCTTTGTCGAAATCGAGAAACGATTCGGCGAGGTCTTCGATTTAGGCACGGTCCCGCGCGAAGAACCCGCGGTGTACGACGCGATGTGTCGGGCGGACGTCATCGGTGTGTTCCAAATCGAGTCGCGGGCACAGATGGGTTTACTCCCCCGACTTCGCCCGAGACGCTTCTACGACCTCGTCGTTCAAATCGCGATGGTTCGTCCCGGACCGATTCAAGGCGGAAGCGTTCACCCGTTCATTCGCCGTCGAACGGGACAGGAGCCCATCACCTACGACCACCCGAACCTCATTCCCGTTCTCGAACGAACCATGGGCGTGCCCATCTTTCAAGAACAACTCATGCAGATCGCGATGGCGGTCGGTGGATGCAGCGGAGCCGACGCCGACGTCATTCGGCGGTCCATCGGGTCGAAACGCGGCATCGAACGGCTCGCGACGATTCGAGAAAAGTTCTACGCCGGCATGGCGTCCAACGGCATCACCGGTGCAACCGCGGACAAGATCTACGGCACACTCGAGGCCTTTGCGAACTTCGGGTTCGCCGAATCGCACTCGATCGCGTTCTCGTTGCTCGTGTACGTGTCGTCGTGGCTCAAGGTGCACTACCCCGCCGCCTTCCTCGTCGGGTTGTTGCGGTCGCAACCGATGGGGTTCTATTCCGCGGCGACCCTGTCCGCCGACGCCGAACGACACGGGGTCGACATCCGAGTCCCCTGCATCGCTCGGTCGGGAGTCGAATCGGGGCTCGAAGCGACGGGAATAGACGAGGGTCCAACCGGAATCGACACGTGCCTTGTTCACAATGACCAGCCCGTGCCGCCGTTCGACCCGAACGCACCGGACGAGACCGCCCGTCACCGACGAGACGGGAACTTTGCGGTGCGCATGGGACTCGCGGACGTACGCGGGATTGGGCGAAAAGCGGCGGCAGCGATCGTCGCCGAACGCGACGCGAACGGCGATTTTCGCGACCTCCACGACCTCGTCCGACGGACCGGGCTCGAACGCACACAACTCGAAGCCCTCGCCACCGCCGGTGCGTTCGACATTCTGGGGCTCAGTCGCCGCGAGGCGCTGTGGGAAGCGGGCTACGCAGCCGAGAGCCGACCCGAATACCTGCCCAACATCGCCCCCACGATTCAACTGCCGTTCTTCAACGAAATGGGTGAGATCGACACGATGATCCAGGACCGCTGGGCGACCGGAGTGTCACCCGGACTGCACCCCGTCCAATTCGTGCGGGACGACCTCCGCCGGCGCGGGGTCTTATCCGTCACCAATCTGCGTACCGCCGAAGCCGACCGACGAATCGAGGTCGCCGGTCTCGTGACGCACCGACAGCGCCCCAGCACCGCGAAGGGCATCACGTTTCTCAACCTCGAAGACGAAACCGGAGTCGTCAACATTGTGTGTTCGCGCGGGCTATGGAAGGCGTTTCGGCCCGTCGCCCGCGAAAGTGCGGCGTTGATTGTTCGCGGCATACTGCAACGATCTGTCGACGGTGTGCTGTCCATCGTCGCCGACCGGCTAGAAACGCTTGAATTCGCGGGTGCTCACAAGTCCCGCGACTATCGCTAGTTCGGGGTTTCCGCGCGCTTTTGGTTAGTCCGGCGGCGATGGGCGATTCGGACGAACCAGCGACGCCGGCTGAACCGTGCCGAACCCAAAACGCCCAGCCACCGCGTCGACGATGTCGTCGATGTGGTGGCCGTCGTCTTCGTCTTCCCACAACAACCCGAGGTCGCCCTCCCCAACCAGGTTCTCGAGTCGAACCCCAATCAGCCGAACCGGGTGCCCGTGGCGTTCGACGCGGTCGAACAATCGAACCGCTTCGGCCGCGACCAGTTTTGTCGCGTGCGTTGGGTCGGTGAACGTGTGAGACCGCGTCACCGTCGACCAGTCGTCCAATCTCACCGTGACTGTGACCGTGTGCGCGAGGAAGTTCCGAATGCGGGCACGGGCAGTGACGTCGGTTGCCATGCGCAGCACCTCTCGGTGCATCTCGGCGACGTCGGTGAGGTCGTTACCGAACGTGTTCGACCGACCGATACTGCGCTCGTTGCCGCGGTCCTCGATCGTGCGCTCATCGATACCCATGGCGAGGTTGTGAAGGTGATGAGCCAGTCTGGCTCCCAGGATTGATACGAGGGAATCCATCTCGTTTCGCTGAATGTCGCGAATGGTGTTGAGTCCGAAATTGGACAGGCGTTTTGCGGTCACCGCTCCGACACCCCACA
This sequence comes from Actinomycetota bacterium, assembly GCA_041192365.1. Taxonomy (GTDB): domain Bacteria; phylum Actinomycetota; class Actinomycetes; order Actinomycetales; family Microbacteriaceae; genus MWH-TA3. Next base: position 3,079 of record JBEENB010000066.1, read on the forward strand.
GTGCCGTTATCGGAAGTGGTGCGAGGAAATCGACCGTTTCCTCGGCCGGAACGACGAGCAAACCGTCGGGTTTGGCGCGCGACCCCGCGACCTTCGCAACGAACATCGATGACGCCACACCAATCGAGGCGGCAAGTCCGACCTCGACCCGCACTCGTTCGCGAATCGACTTCGCGATGTCGAGCGGACGCCCGAGCAACGCCCGAGCCCCCGACACGTCCAGGAACGCCTCGTCGATGGACAACGGTTGAACTTTGGGAGTGAAGTCGTGCAGGATGGTGAAGACCTTGTCCGAAATTTCGGAATAGCGATCGAATCGAGGTTTGCGGACTATGGCGTTCGGGCAGCGCTGCAGAGCGAGCGACATCGGCATCGCCGAGTTGACACCGAAGGTGCGTGCCACGTAGTTTGCCGCCGAGACCACCCCTCGACCAGCGGTTCCGCCGACGATGACCGGTTTGCCGGCAATGGTCGGATCGTCCAGTTCTTCGACCGACGCGAAAAACGCGTCCATGTCGATGTGCAGAAATGGCGTGCCGGAGTCGTCCGCTTCTCCCTCGGTGACGAGTCGACCAGAACCGTCCTGTTTGCCCACACTCCATTGTCCAGAGCGATGGTGGCGTTACGGCGTATTGGTCAACGCATAGAGTGTCACCGCTGCGGCCGCGGCGACGTTGAGCGAGTCCACTCCGTGTGACATCGGGATACGAACCACCCGATCGCTTGCCGCGATTGTCGCCGGCGTCAGCCCGTGACCTTCCGTTCCGAAAACGACCGCAAGCTTCTCGTGGTTGTCGGTCGCGAGTTCAGCGAGTGACACGGCGTCATCAGTGAGTGCGAGCGATGCGACTACAAAACCGGCGTCTTTGAGCTCCTGCAGGCCGGCCGGCCACGAGGTGATTCGCGTCCACGGGACCTGCAGCACGGTCCCCATCGATACGCGCACGCTTCGACGGTAAAACGGGTCGGCGCATTCGGG
>JBEENB010000067.1:0-4008 GCA_041192365.1 Actinomycetota bacterium
GCCAGCGAGTCGGACGAGTGTTTGTTCCACTCGCGGTAAATCTCCGAGGGCGAGCCCTGTCACGCACGTCGCGTCGCACTCATCGCTCCGGTCGAAAATAAGGGTGACGCTCGAGGGATTTCCCAGCTCGCGCGGATTGCCGTCGCTCGGCCACAACACCCGCCAGTGCAGTCGACCCATTCCCCCGGTGAGTCCGCGTTCGGCGGAGACGATTCGGGCACCGCCCGACCGGAGCCGTTCGATGATTGCGATGTCTGCGTCACCGTCGGGTGGTCCGTGAAGAACGGTTCCGACGCGCCCGACTACCGCGCCATATCCCCCCGCGTGATCAACATCGAAATGCGTGAGCACGAGGATGTCGATGTCGGTGATGCCGAGTGCCGCCAGGCATTCTCGCAGGGGCGGTTCGGTTCGCCCGGTGTCGATGAGCGCAACCACCCCCGCGTCCCGAACCAGAACGGCATCACCCTGGCCCACATCACACTGCGCCCATGACCATTCCTGCGGCGCGCTCGCCCAGGCGACACGGCTCGCGCCGACCGTCGAGGCGAGTCCAATTGTGGCCGCCACCACCGCGACGAGAGCCCCGACTGTGCGCCAGCGCTCAAATACCGCAGCCACGATGCCGAGTGACACGAGCGCCGAGAGCACAACTCCCCACATGCCGGGAGGCCACGGTAACCGAGCGGCGGGAAGCACCGCGCCTGTTCGGGCAATGGTCGCGATCAGACTCGCCATTGCCGTCGCAATCGCGAGTAGTCCATCCGACACGAACGGTATCGGGGACAAAATAATAGACAACAATCCGCAGACGGTCGCGATCGGAACCAGGGGCTCGGCGAGAAGGTTGGCCACGATCCCGTAAACCGGGATATATGGCGAAAAACCCAAGATGATGGGCTGGCAGGCGATGGCGGCGCTCAACGGAATCGCTACCGCGATGGCGACGGGGGTTGGCATCCACTTGCTCAAGCGCGTCGCCAACGGCCTCGCAATCACCAACAATCCCAACGTTGCCGAGACGGACAGAGCGAAGCCGATTGAATGAGAGAGCGTCGGGTCGAACATCAGTGCGACGAGAATCGCGACGCAGAGCGCGGTGGCTCCCGCAACCGGTCGCCCCCAGAGAAGTGTGGCGAGTCCGATCGCCGCCATGATGGAGGATCGAATGACGCTCGGGTCGGGACCGACCACAACGACGAAACTCGCGAGAGCAACCGCGCTCGCTAACACCCGTCCCCAGAGGGGCGCTCGACAGAGCGCCGCTAATCCGAACGCGAGTCCGACGACGATGGCACAATTTGAGCCGCTGACAGCCATGAGGTGCGTCAACGAGGTGACCTGCATCGCTTCGGACAGTGATTCGGGAATGCCCTCTGTGTTGCCAAGAACTAAACCGGGAACGAGTGCACCGGCATCACCCGCCCACTGCGCCGCGCGAAGTCGAAAATCGTCGTGGAGCGCCTCAACCCAGGGGAAAAGTTGGTCGACGTCCCGTCGATAGCCCTCCGCCTTGGTTAACCACCACGCAAGAATCCACGCCGCCGCCGCCGGGAATGCGAGAACCGGAATGCGCTGGATCACAGCGTGATTTTGTCGCGCATTCCCGCCAGGGTGAGATCGCCAATTCCCGGAACCTCTAGCAGCGATTCGATTCCCGCGAAAGGCCCGTGTTCGTCGCGGTAGGCGATGATTCGTTCCGCAAGGGTCACGCCAATCCGAGGAAGCGTGTCCAGGTCTTGGGCCGTCGCCGTGTTGATGTTCACCTTGTCCGAGAGGGAACTTGCCGTGCGGCGCGACTGGGCGTCACCCGCTGTGCCGACGATGATTTGTTCACCGTCCTGGACGATGCGTGCGAGGTTGAGGGACGCGGGGTCAGCGCGAGGCGACAGTCCACCCGCCAGCGCGACCGCGTCCATAACTCTCGAGTCCATGGGCACCTCGTATACGCCCGGTTTGACGACCGCACCCACGACCTGAACGAACAGGGTGCCGCTCGATTGACTGTTGACCACTGCATCGGCACTTGCGTCGAGCTCTACTTCGCCGGAGCCACTCGTCGAATTGGACCAGAGCGCGCCAATCACGGCCACGGCGGCTACACCCGCGCCAGCCGACAGGAGCAACGTGCGGCGGGACGTCGGGTTTTCGGGAACCGCCTTGACAAACCATTCGACCATGGGGTCACGCTAATCGCTCCGCCCGAATCCCGAGGTTTCCGACCGACGGGTGTGGAAAACCTAGTCCGCGACGACGATGTTGACGAGTTTGGGTGGGCGAACGATGGTCGTCCGAATCGTCTTGCCTACGAGTGCCCCCGCGACCGAAGCCAGTGCGAGTTCGGACAATTCCGCCTCGGTGATTCCGGGCGAAACGTCGAGCCGTTCCTTGACCTTGCCGTTGATCTGAACGACCGCGACAATCGTGTCCTCGACCAGGAGGGTCGCATCCGCGACCGGGAATTGCTGAAGTCCAACGAATGGTTCGTGACCAAGCAACGACCACATGTCCTCTGCGGCGTGCGGCGCGAACATCGACAAGCCCAACGAGACGACCTCGGCCGCTTCGCGCACAGCGGGGTCGGCGGGCCCGACTCCCGTGTCAATTTCTTTGCGGACGTGATTGACGAGGTCCATGAGTCGAGCAATGACAACGTTGAACTTGTAACTCTCGACCAATCCCCCGACATCCGCGAGGAATTTGTGCGTGACGCGACGAAGTCCGGCCGCTCCGGTTGACGAATCGACGCCGATTTCACTCGTGACGTCGTGCGCCGTGCGCCAGGCGCGAGCGATGAACTTGTGCGAACCCGTCACGGACACGTCCGCCCAGTCAATGTCGTCCTCGGGCGGTCCGGCGAAGGCCATCGTGACACGCACCGCGTCCACACCGAAGTTGTCGAGTTCTTCGCCGAAGAACACGATGTTGCCCTTCGACTTGGACATCTTGGCGCCATCGAGGATGACCATGCCCTGGTTCAACAGCGCGGTGAAGGGCTCGTCGAAATCGAGGTAACCCAGGTCGAACAGAACCTTGGTGATGAAGCGCGCATACAAGAGGTGCAAAATCGCGTGCTCGACACCCCCGACGTACTGATCGACGGGTGCCCATTTTTTGACCGCGTCGACGTCGAACGCCCTGGTGTCGTCTCGAGGCGACAGGAATCGCAAGAAGTACCACGACGAATCGACGAACGTGTCCATCGTGTCCGCGTCACGCCTGGCCGGACTTCCGTCTCGCGGGTCGGGAACATTGACCCAGTCCTCGGCAGCACCGAGCGGCGATGAGCCCTTCGGGCGCAGGTCCAAGCCCTCGGTCGCAGGAAGCACAACGGGAAGTTGGTCGGCGGGAACGGGGATTTCCGCCCCGTCAGCTCCGTGAATGATCGGAATCGGGGTGCCCCAGTAACGTTGGCGCGAAATCAACCAGTCCCGCAGTCGGTAGGTAGTAGCGCCTTTACCGGTTTCGTTCTTTTCGAGCACGTCGACCATCGCTGCGATGGCGTCGGCCTTGCGCAGTCCGTCGAGCGGACCCGAATTGATGTGCGGCCCGTCGCCCGTTGTCGCGACGAAGGTGACAGCGGGGTCGTTGGGTTCATCCGACGGGACATCCACAACGACCCGAACGGGAAGTTCGTGCTTGAGAGCGAAATCGAGGTCGCGCTGGTCGTGCGCAGGAACAGCCATGATGGCTCCCGAACCGTAGTCCGCGAGGACATAATCGGCCGACCAAATCGGCACGAGCTCGCCGTTCACAGGGTTGATTGCGTGGCGCCCGAGGAACACGCCGGTCTTGTCGCGGGTTGCGTCCTGTCGTTCGATCTCGGTCTTCTTTTGAACTTCTTCGAGATAGGCCACGAACGCCATCCGAACGGCAGGTTCAGCCTCGGCTACGAGTTCACTCGCGAGGTCGGAATCGGGTGCGACGACCATGAACGTCGCTCCGTACAGCGTGTCGGGGCGGGTCGTGAAGACCGGCACAGTGCGATCGCTGCCCTCAACCGCGAAC
>JBEENB010000068.1:0-3933 GCA_041192365.1 Actinomycetota bacterium
GTGGCGGCCACCGGGCGGAGTGCCTTCCAAATAGCGACGAAATTCTCGGAAGCGCCGTTTGCTTACACGTTGTCGGCTATCGCGGCCGCACACTACTTCTTCGCCGTGCTTGCGTTCGCCCGCGGATGGCGCAGATTTGCCATCGCCATCATGGTGATTGAACTTATCGGCGTTCTGAGCGTTGGAATGTTGACCTATCTGATCCCGACGCTCTTCCACGCCAATTCGGTGTGGTCCTATTTCGGTCTTGGATACGGATACGTGCCCGTGCTGTTACCCATCCTTGGGCTTTGGTGGGCGTGGGAATCGCGATGACCGACTGGCCACTGCCGCGCGACGGCATCGATTCCGCTGTCACCATCGGTAAGTTCGACGGCGTTCACATCGGGCACCGCGAAGTCGTCTCGCAACTTCGCGCCCGCGCCAACGGTCGACGCGTTGTGGTTATCACCTTCGACCGTCATCCTTTGGAGCTTTTCGACCCCACCCGTGCTCCACAGCCGATTCTGTCCGTTGCCCAAAAAGTCGAGGCACTGTTGAGCGCCGGCGCGGACCGGGTCGTTGTCCTGCCGTTCACGACGGAATTTTCGGCGATGTCACCCGACGAGTTTATCGACGACGTCCTACTCGCCGGAGTTTCCGCTTCGCTTGTCCTGGTTGGGTCCGATTTCCGCTTCGGGGCGAAAGGTGCGGGGACGATCGAGACGCTAATCGCGCGCGGCACCCCGGCAGGACTAGAGGTTGTGCGACTCGACCACGTGTGCGTCGACGGTGGAGTCAAGGTCTCGTCGTCAACGATTCGAGGCGCAATCCTTGCCGGAGATGTCGAGACCGCCACAAAACTGTTGGGCCGACCTCATCGCGTTCGCGGTGTTGTTGTACAGGGGCATCAGCGCGGCCGGGTGCTTGGGTACCCCACGGCTAACCTCGAAGAAGACAACGAGGGACTTGTGCCGAAGGCGGGCGTGTATGCGGGAATCATCCGCGTGCTCGGTGAAGAATTTTTCGGTGCAATTTCTGTAGGAAGGAACCCCACCTTCAACGATGTGACCCGGGACCAAGTTGAAACACATGCACTTGACGCGAATTTCAATGCCTACGGGGCAACGGCCGAAGTTGTCTTTATCCACTGGGTTCGGAATGTGGAGGCGTTCGGGTCGGTTGATGACTTGATTGTCGCGCTCGATGGCGATGTGGTGAATATTCGCGGCATGATTGCGAAAGGCGCTCTTCATCTGTAGACGCGCATGCGCAAATGTTGGCAATCTGCTCATCTGCGCGTAAGGTAAACACGTGATGGAAATTTCGGACACCGAGCTCGCGCTTCGGGCGGCTCGACTGTATTACGACGACGGTAAGACTCAGGACGAGATCGGGGACACGCTCGGCATCACCCGCTGGAAAGCCGGCCGTTTACTCGCTCTCGCGCGTGAATCAGGGATTGTCGCGATTTCGATCGTCGACAGCACTGACACCGCCGAAGTTCGTCCCGTACAGGGCATCACGACCACCGACCGTTCGCGTGCGCACGGCGTCACCGATTCGGCGTCCCTTCGCGCGTTCCTGTATGGACTTTCCGCGGTCGATGCGATCGGACTCGAGGAACGTGCAGCACGTCTCGCGACGCGGTCGATCAAAAACGATTCCAAACGCACTGCGCTGGACACGATCATCCGACTGATCGACCTCACGACGCTGGAGGGCGCTGATACCCCGGGCAAGGTTCGTTCTCTCGTGCGAAAAGCGATTCTTCCCGACCACTCCGACCCGACGGCACCACGCGTCGCAGCCGTGTGCGTTTATCCCGACATGGTTCAACACGCCGTCGCGGCACTGGGATCTCACAAGGGCGACGGCGTCACCGGAATCGGGGTTGCGTCGGTCGCGACTGCCTTCCCGAGCGGACGCTCGACACTCGAGATCAAACTGGCCGACACGCGCTACGCAGTTACCCAGGGTGCGACCGAAATCGACATGGTGATTGACCGCGGAGCCTTCCTGTCCGGAGACCTCGATACCGTTTTCAATGAAATCGTCGCCGTGCATCGCGCCTGCGGACGCGCCGACGGGTCGCGCGCGCACCTCAAGGTCATTTTCGAAACCGGCGAACTGCGCACCTACGACAACATCAAGCGTGCGTCATGGCTCGCCATCTTGGCTGGGGCCGATTTCATCAAGACGTCGACCGGGAAGGTTCAGCCCGCGGCGACCCTTCCGACGACCGTGCTGATGCTCGAGGTCGTTCGAGACTGGTTTACTCTGACCGGCGAACGCATTGGCGTCAAGCCAGCCGGGGGGATTCGCCAGTCGAAAGACGCCATCCGATACCTCGTGGCCGTCGCCGAGGTTGCTGGCGAGGAATGGATCGACCCGCACCTGTTCCGATTCGGTGCGTCCAGCCTGCTCAACGATGTTCTGCTGCAACGCCAGAAGATGACCACCGGCCACTACAGCGGCCCCGACTACGTGACCGTGGATTAGGAGTCCCATGTCTTTCCGTGATTATGCGCCGGCGCCAGAGTCGACCGCAATCCTGAACCTGCGACCGAACTATGGGCTGTACATCGGCGGCGAATGGACCGACGGTCGGGGCGGGTCGATGACGACCATTTCGCCCGCGACCGAGAACTCCATCGCCGAAATTTCGTTGGCCGACGCATCGGATATTGATCGGGCCGTCGCCGCTGCGCGAAAGAGCTACGACACCGTTTGGTCGCGGATGAGCGGCGCCGAGCGCGGCAAGTATCTGTTCCGCATCGCGCGGCTCATTCAAGAGCGCGCTCGCGAGTTTGCTGTCGCCGAGACCCTCGACAACGGAAAGCCCATCCGCGAAACGCGCGACATCGACATCCCGCTCGTCGCCGCGTGGTTCTTCCACTACGCGGGGTGGGCGGACAAGCTCGATTACGCGGGACTCGGACCGAACCCGACCGCGTTGGGTGTCGCCGGACAGATTATCCCCTGGAATTTCCCGCTGCTCATGCTCGCGTGGAAGGTCGCGCCCGCGCTGGCAGCCGGCAACACGGTCGTGCTCAAGCCCGCTGAGACCACCCCGCTGACGGCGCTCATGTTTGCCGACATATGTGAACAGGCCGGCCTTCCCGCAGGAGTCGTCAACATTGTTCCGGGGCTCGGCGGTGTCGCGGGTAAAGCACTGGTCGAACACCCCGGCATCAATAAGATTGCGTTCACGGGGTCGACCGCGGTTGGTCGTAACATCGCCCGAACGTTGGCCGGAACCGACACCCGCGTCACTCTCGAACTCGGCGGCAAGGGCGCGAACATCGTCTTCGATGACGCGGCGGTCGACGAAGCAGTCGAGGGCATCATCGCCGGCATCTTTTTCAATCAGGGCCACGTCTGTTGTGCCGGCTCGAGGCTCCTCGTTCAAGAGAACATCCAGGACGAGGTCGTCGAGAAGTTGACTCGTCGCCTCTCGACCCTGCGACTCGGTGACCCGCTCGACAAGAACACCGACATCGGTGCCGTCAACTCCAAGGAACAACTCGCGCGCATCACCGCGATCACCGCGACGGGTGAGGCGGAGGGCGCAAACCGCTGGACGCTCAATTGTGAATTGCCGGCCAAGGGCTTTTGGTTCCGACCGACCATCTTCACCAATGTGACCACGAGCAACACGATCGCGCGCGACGAGATCTTCGGGCCGGTGCTGTCGGTCCTCAGCTTCCGGACCCCAGACGAAGCGATCGTCAAGGCGAACAACACGCCGTACGGATTGAGCGCCGGGATTTGGACGCAGAACGCGAGCCGAATGTTGCGTGTCGCCGATTCGCTCCGTGCGGGTGTCGTGTGGGCGAACACGTTCAACCAGTTTGACCCAACCAGCCCGTTCGGCGGCTACAAGGAATCGGGGTACGGGCGTGAAGGTGGCCGACACGGCCTCGCGGCGTACCTCGCTAACGGAGGTGCACG
>JBEENB010000069.1:0-3753 GCA_041192365.1 Actinomycetota bacterium
CCAGGAGTGCGGATTCGATGTTGCGACCCAAGCCAAGATCGCCGAACGTCACACCATCGACATCATCGGCCGTGGTGGCCATTGCCTGAAGTCGCTCGAGTACGACGTCTTCGCCGGGCTCGTAGAACGCCTTCTCGTCCCGAGAAGGATAGAAATCCGAGTCGCGGCGAGCGGGACGATCATCACGTGCTGGTCGGTCGTCACGCGAGAAACGATCGGTGCGCGGTGCACGGTCGTCACGGGCTGGGCGGCGGTCGTCGCGTGCGGGACGATCATCACGTGCGGGACGGAATGGTCGGTCGTTGCGATCGGTGCGCGGTGCACGGTCGTCACGAACGGGGCGCGAGCCGCCAGCGAAGCGGTCGTCGCGTGCCGGACGGTCGTCGCGAACGGGGCGATCATCGCGAGCGGGACGGACGTCACGTCGCTCATCCCGAGTAGTTCGAACCGGACGGTCGAATTTGCTCTTGGCGTCCACGTGACGTCCTTCGCGAACGGGCCGACCATCGCGGAAGGCATATTCGTTACGAGGGGCACGATCGGTGCGGTCAGCACGCGGGGCGCGATCATCACGAACGGGGCGTGCTCCGCGGTCGTCGCGTGCCGGGCGGTCGTCACGAACGGGGCGTGCTCCGGCGGCGTAACGGTCGTCACGAGCCGGACGGTCGTCGCGGGTGGGGCGCTCGTCGCGGGAGCCACGAGCCGGACGGCTCGCGCCTGCCGGACCATCGGGGCGGCCGAAACGGCTCTTTTTCTTGGCAGCTGCGTCGCGCGGGACGAAGTTCTTTCCGCGGCGTTCCGCGGGAGGGGTGTTGCTGGGCATCAGAATGCTTTCTGGCTTGTAAATACCCATGGCGGCACACAGCAGTGCCGCACGAAACCGAGCTATCAGTGACCGGGTTCGATTCACGAGTGGGGACCATTGCCAACAGGGTGTTGTCAACCCGACTCGGAACCTATACAAACCACACAAATTCGCAGAATAACTTCTGCCTGTCCTGAGCCGACTCCCCAATGCTAACAGGTAAACCCGAGTTTGCACCCGCGCATATGCTGGAGCCTATGTCTACTCAGAAAAACCGCTGGCTCGCTCTCCTTTTCGTCAGCCTTGCCGTCGCCCTCGTCATCGTCGATACCACGATCATCAACGTGGCAATCCCCGCGATTGTCACCGACCTCGATGCGACCTCGACGGACGTCCAGTGGATTCAAGAGTCGTACACCCTCGTGTTTGCAGCACTACTTCTCGTATTCGGTGCACTCGCCGACAAGTGGGGGCGCCGCTCGATGCTCGTCGTCGGGCTCTCGTTTTTCATCGTGTCGTCGATTTTCGCCGCCATGTCCGACACCGCCGGTGCACTCATTGCGTGGCGCGTCATCCAGGGCATCGGTGGGGCGATGGTCCTGCCCACGACCCTGTCGATCGTCAACGCGACCTTCCAGGGCAAAGAGCGCGGCATCGCGTTCGCCGTGTGGGGTTCGACAATCGGTGGAATGGTCGCGGTCGGACCTGTCCTCGGAGGCTGGCTCACAACCGAGTTCTCGTGGAACTGGGCTTTCGGAATCAACATCCCGCTCGGTGTCCTCATCACCATCGGTGTTTTCCGCTTTGTCACCGAGTCCAAAGACAGCGATCGCGCGCGTAGCATCGACTGGGGCGGAGCGGTCCTCAGTGTTCTTGCCAGCGGCAGCCTCGTCTTCGGACTCATCGAGGGTCGCAATTTCGGGTGGTGGGACATCAACAAGGCCTTCGAAATCGGTGATTGGACCTGGCCGCTGGACATCTCGGTCGTCCCCATCTCGTTCGCCGTGACCGCGATCGCTGTCGCTTGGTACGTCGCCCACGGCCTCGCTCGTCAACGCGCCGGCAAATCAACGCTCGTCGCATTCGGACTCTTCTCGCTCCCCAGCTTCCGTAACGGCAACATCGTTGCCCTGATTGTCAGCATGGGTGAATTCGGAATCATTCTCGCGTTGCCCCTGTGGCTCCAGTTCGTGCTCGGTTATTCCCCGTTCGATTCCGGGCTCGTCATTCTCGCGCTCGCGGTCGGATCCTTCGCCGCCAGTGGAATCGCCGCGGGACTCGGTTCAAAGATTGAGGCGACGTGGGTGATTCGCATCGGACTCATTCTCGAAATGATTGGTGTCGCCGGTATCGGTTTCATGATCTCGCCAGAAGCAACGGGCTGGTCGATCGTGCCGTTCCTGTTCGTCTACGGAATGGGGGTCGGTTTCGCGACCGCGCAATTGACCGGTGTCGTTCTGAAAGACGTGCCCGTCGCTGCGAGCGGTCAGGGTTCAGGAACCTCCAGCACGTCACGCCAGATCGGATCCGCACTGGGAATCGCCGTCATCGGAACGGTGTTGTTCTCGACGGCGCAGTTCAGCCTCGAGACCTCACTTGCCGATCGCAACGTGCCCGACGCAATCAGGGCTCCAATCGTCGCGGCCGTCATCGACTCGGCGGGTGGCGCAATCAGCGGACTCGAAGCGAACCCTGCGACGGCAGACTTTGCGTCGGACGCAAAGGACGCCATCTCTGCAGGAACATCTGCGGCCGCATACCTCGCAGCCGGGTTCTTGGCTATGGCAATGGTCGCGAGCTTCTCGCTCGGCGCATCAGCGGAAAAGCGTTCGGCGGCGAGAAAGAAGTAATCGCGTGAATCTCCTCACCGCCGATCGGTGACGGGTGGTTATTTACAGGTGCAACGGTCGGCAGGCTTGACGCCGGCGAGTGCTTCCTCGATGTGCTGTCCGCAGCCGTCCCACGTGGGTTTGCCGCAGTTGTTGCACGTGACTTTGTGGCACATGGTGTCTCCTTATTGGTTGGGGGAACGTGAAACGGAGTTCGCTCGTTCGATTGAATCCATCCCCGCTCGCCAGGTCAGGTATCCGCCATCAAGGTTGGATGCCGTGATTCCGTGGGAGCGAAGTATTTGAGTTGCGGTGTGCCCGCGCTGGCCGACTTTGCAGTGGACGATGACGTCGGTTGCGGAAATCTCATCGAGGCGCTCTCGAAGGTCATCGATGGGAATCAGTAACGAGCCAGGGATGTCGCCAGCGTGATTTTCATCAGCCGTTCTGACGTCAACGAGTACAGCGCCCGCCGCACGACGTTGCTCGAGCTCGTGCCACTGAACCGTCGGAGTGCGACCGTCCATGATGTTGTCGCCGACATAACCGGCCTGGTTAATTGCATCCTTGGCCGAGCCGAATTGGGGTGCGTAGGCGAGTTCGAGGTTCATCAAATCCGACACCGTAAGCCCTCCGTAGATTGCCGTGGCGATGACGTCGATCCGCTTATCCACGCCGTCTTTCCCAACCGCTTGTGCTCCCAGGATTCTCCCGTTGTCGGGGGCAAAGACCACTTTGAGCGACATCGATTCCGCGCCCGGGTAATAGCCAGCATGGGAACTTGGGTGCAAATGCATTACCTGGTGGTCGACGCTGGCTCGGAGGGCGGCTTTTTCACTCAGTCCGGTGATGGCGGCCGCCATTCCGAACGCCCCGATGATTCCGGTGGTCACCGACGGACGAGCCCGCACGTCGAGTCCCGCGACGACATCCGCAACGAGTCGACCGTGCCGGTTCGCGAGGTTAGCGAGCCACACCATCTGGTCGTCGCCTGTCAGCGCGGATTCTTTTTCGGCGGCATCACCAACGGCGTAGATGTTGGGATCACTCGTGCGTTGCTGGTCGTCTACCCAGATTCCGCCGGCAGCGCCGATACGAAGCCCAGCCTCAACCGCCAAT
>JBEENB010000070.1:0-3633 GCA_041192365.1 Actinomycetota bacterium
TCGTCATGACCCACACCACTCGATAGTCGATTTCAGCGTTGTTGATTACGCCCACGCGATAGCGGAACCCGTTCCGGTCTCAGCAATCCGCTCGAACATGTCCGGTGCGGTTGTGTGTTGCCCGGGTAGAACGGGTTTCATCCCGTCCCCGTGATAGTCGCTCGACCCGGTGATAATGAGGTCGTAGCGTGCAGCAATCGCGGCGAGCCGCTCGCGCCCAAACGGCGTGTTTTCTTCGTGGTGAACTTCGAGGCCGGCTAGTCCGATGTCGACGAGTGCACCAAATTTTGCGTCAATTGCTGCGTCAGACAAATCAGGGCTCGCGAGCGAGGCACGGTCTGCCGTCCACGGATGTGCAAAAACGGGCACTCCGCCCGCCGCAACCACAACCTCGATTGCTCGTTCGAGTGACGGCGCGTAGTGTCCGACAAAATAACGCTCGTTGTCGGGCGCCAAGATCTCGTCGAATGCCTCACTGACCGTTGCGACGACACCCAACTCGACCAACGCACGGGCGATTGTCGGTCGCCCGAGCGTTCCGCCTTCCGTGTGGAAAGTGTAAACAAACTCGCGCGTCAAGCCTTCGATATCCGCATGAATCTTGTCGACCATCGACTCGAAACGCCACACGCGATCGTCCTTGGTCTTGGTCGCCTCATCGACGAGGTCCGGGAAATCGGGATCGACGATATAGCCAAGAAGATGCACCGAATCTCCATCCAATGACGCCGAAAGCTCGATGCCCGGAACGAACGTCATCCCTAGGCGTGCGCAGGCTGCTCGTGCCTCGTCCCAACCAGCGGTCGTGTCATGGTCGGTCAGTGAGACCACGTCGAGCCGTTGTTCCTTGGCGACCTCCATCACACGCGTCGGTGATTCGACACCGTCCGAACAGGTCGAGTGCAGATGAAGGTCAATTCGGCGAGACGTCATACCGTCAGCATAGTTTCGAGAAGTGGCAGACTTGAGTCATGAGTGACAACGCCATCTCGCGAAACGAAAACCGATCGACAACGCCCCACAACTCGGCGTTCCACGGCTACATCTCGGGTCAATGGGGAAACGTTCAGCAGCCCGTCGCGGTTGAGCGCGCTCAGGCGCCATTTTGTGCCGAACGCCGACGCGCCTTGTCCGCCGATTTCGCTGGCCAAACACTCGTCATTCCGGCCGGGCCTATGTTGGTGCGGTCGTACGACACTCACCACCCGTATCGCGCTCATTCGGCATTCACCTATTACACGGGATGGGGTGCCGATACCGTCCCCGACTCCGTTCTTGTCCTCACGCCGAACGGGCACGACCACGACGCCACGATGTTTTACCGTTTCCCGGCCGGGCGTGGCACGGAGGAGTTCTATGCCGATGCCGACATCGGCGAGTTCTGGGTAGGCCCTCGCCCGACCCCCGAGGACGTTGCTGTCGAATTGGGAATCGCGACGAAATCACTCGCCGAGCTTTCCGGCGTTCTCACAAAGGCCGATTCCAGTTGGGCGATGATTCGGGAATCGGATTCGGCCGTCACCGACACTGTCGATATTGCACGAGGACACGGCGAAACTCGAGATGACGACCTCGCGGTCTTCCAGAGCGAACAACGACTCGTGAAAGACGCGTTCGAGATTTCCGAAATCCGGCGCGCGATAGAGGCAACGGCTTGGGGGTTCGATGATGTGCTCGCAACGATGCCCGAGGTAACCGCACACAGCCGTGGCGAACGATTGATCGAGGGAACATTCAATCGTCGCGCCCGCGCCGAGGGAAACCATGTGGGTTACGAAACAATCGCCGCCGCTGGCGCTCACGCGTGCTTCTTGCACTGGGTGCGAAACGATGGCCCGGTCCTCGATGGCGATCTCGTGCTCATGGACGCGGGAGTCGAGGTCGAGAGCCTGTACACCGCGGACATCACGCGAACCTTCCCGGTCAACGGCCGATTCACCGAGACCCAGCGACTCGTCTATGAGGCCGTTCGAGAAGCGGCCGATGCCGCGTTCGCAATTGTGAAACCCGGAATCGTCTTCCGTGAGGTCCACGCCGCCGCGATGGCGATCATCGCCCGTCACGTATCTGAGTGGGGTTTCCTGCCCGTCTCTCGTGACGAATCGTTGTTGGAATCGGGACAGCATCATCGCCGCTACATGGTGCACGGAACGTCACACCACCTCGGGCTCGACGTACACGACTGCCCGCAGGCGCGAAAAGAGTTTTATAAAGACGGAATCGTGCGCGAGGGAATGGTGTTCACGATTGAACCCGGACTGTATTTTCAGACTGATGACCTCACGGTTCCCGAACATTTTCGTGGCATCGGAGTTCGCATCGAGGACAACATCGTCGTCACGTCAACCGGCGCAGAGAACTTGTCCATTGGTATTCCACGCACCGCTGACGACGTGGAAGCCTGGGTTCGTCGCCTCGCCTAAACCGAGAGCGGAATTGACGCCGTGCCGCGTTGTGGCGCCGATTTGATGACGGCTTCGACGATTCGATCGAAGGCGATGACCGCGACGTCGGCGCGGTCTCCACGTGAAAATGGCATTCCGGTGTCGCCTGCCGCAATCACCGATGGTGTCAGCGGAATACTGCCGAACAGCGGAACATCAAGACGCGCAGCAACCTCGGCACCACCGCCTGATCCGAACATCGTGTGAGCGACTCCGTTGGCGTCAATCCAATCCGACATGTTCTCGACCACGCCGATGACCCTCTGCCCGAGTTGACGCGCAACGAGCCCCGATCGTTCGGCGATGTCGCTCGCGCTCGCTTGAGGTGTCGTCACCACGAGGACGTCCGCGGTGGGCACCAACTGTCCGAGCGATATCGCAACGTCGCCGGTTCCCGGCGGTAGGTCGCAGACGAGCACGTCGAGGTCGCCGAAGTACACGTCCGAGAGGAACTGATTGACGGTGCGGTGCATCATCGGTCCACGCCACGACACCGGAATGTGTGGATCAACGAACATGCCGATCGAAATGACCCCGACATCAAAGGCGCGAGGGGGCAAAATCATGTCCTCAACCTTGGTTGGCTTTTCCTCCGAAATTCCCAACAAACCGGGGATAGAGAACCCGTGGACGTCGGCGTCAAGCAGACCAACTTTCTGACCGCGTGCCGCGAGCGCCACGGCAAGGTTTGCCGCAACGGTGGACTTCCCCACTCCACCCTTTCCGCTCGATACGGCGATGACCCGAACCAGCGATTTCGGTCCAAATCGGTCTTCCGCCGTTCGCCCGCCGTGGAGCCGCGCCGACAACGCCTTGCGGGCCTCCGTGCTCATCACGCCCAGTGTCAGGTCAACCGCTTCAATCCCGACCATCGCGAGCGCCGCGGCACGCACATCCGCGTCGATATCGGAACGTTTCGGGCACGCCTCAATCGTCAATAGAACCGTGACTTTCGCCGTCGTGCCCTCGACCTCGGCGGATTCGATCATCCCCAGTTCGCCGAGCGAGCGCCGCAATTCGGGGTCAATGACCGCGCCGACGGCGGCTCGAAGTTCCTCAGGGCTTGTCATTGGGGGCAGCGTTGTCGAGTTCCTCGAGAAGCGCACGCAACTCCGAACGAATGAAGTCTTTCGTCGCCACGTCCTTGATCGCGAGCCGCAAGGCGACGACCTCTCGTGCCAAATACTCG
>JBEENB010000071.1:0-3481 GCA_041192365.1 Actinomycetota bacterium
AACGTTCCACATCAACGAAGGCTTCGACCAGTTGCAGACGGCATTCGAACAGGCGACGCGAGGCGAGATTCCCAACCCGCTGCCGTGCGAGATTTATTGCCACTCGATTACCGACCCGACCATTCTCGGCGAAACTCTGCGCGAGTCGGGCGCCCAGACTCTAACCGTCTTCGCTCTCCAGACTCCTCATTCGCTGGTGCGCGACAACGACAACGACGCGATGCGTCAGAAATTCGAAGACGCGGTCATCGATTCAATTAATTCGGTGTTGTCTGAGGACATCCGCGATCTGTTGTTGGTGGACGCCCACGGCCAACCCTGCATCGAAACCAAAACAACACTTGATCTCGAGCACGCTCTCGGGCTGCCGGGTGGAAACATCTTCCACGCGCCACTCAGTTGGCCCTTCGTCTCGGACGATTCACCGCTCTCGACGCCAGCCGAGCGATGGGGTGTCGACACGCTCGAGCCGGGCATCTTCTTCTGCGGATCAACCGCGAGACGGGGAGGCGCAGTCAGCGGAATTGCTGGACACAATGCGGCGATGGCCGTTCTCGAATTCGACTAGCGTCACGATGTTTTTCTAATTGCTCGAACCGCACCAGTTTGGAAGGAAACCGTTCACCCCGCGGTTGGATGTGCCGTCGTCAACCCGAACGAAATAGATCGAGGTTGCGCTGTATCCAGACTCGACGGGATACTCGTCGGGCACGCCTTCGCCCGAAATGACCTCGACGGCGAGAAACTCGCCATTCGGCGAGAGGCAGAAGTTTCTGACTCGGCTTCCGGCAGAGGTCGTCCTGAACAGTTCTCTGCTACCGTCTGGGTCGGTCAGCACGAGCACCGAAGCGCTTGGAGCGCCGGGCGTATACGTGGAGTTGAGCAACACGTAACTGTCAGCGGCAAGAAGTTCGAGTTTGCCTGGGTAATAGTCGGGCACGTCCTCTGGTACCGGCAGATTGAGTGTTGTCGTGGTTCCCGCCGACAGATCGATGACAGATCCGCTCTCTGGGTCGGCCACCACCAGTTTCAAGGTGCCCGGGATAAAGCCGCGCATCTCGGCGTGCCCACCGAGCGGAGTGGGCTCCCCACCCTCGAGCCCATCAATCAAATAGAGCTGCAAGTCTTCGTCTTGCACGACGACAGAGGTGGTTCCGGGCACGAACATCCAGTCCATGACCGAGAGAGGCTTCTGTGCGAATCCGGTCACAGCAGCAGGAACCCCCGAGCTCGCGCTCAGATCGTAAAGGAATAGCCTGTTGCGCAGACCATTTTTGTCACCGGACCCGTCATCGAGGATGTAACCGAATAGGTCGCCAGTGTCGGCGGCGTGCAATTCCTCGATAGTGCGTGCCCCGGCAAGATCGATGTCGATCTGAGTTCCGGCGATTGGCGAGGTGACAATCAACGAAGGAACGTCGTTCGGATCCAGAGTAATCACACCGAGTTGATCCCGGAGCACGACATAACTTTGAATTCGGGTGGATTCGAACGCCACCTCTTGTGGGGTAATTCCTGAAAGCTTGTTGAGCAGAATCTTGTCAGGAGGGTCCTGGCTGTTTGCATCTTGAGGAGTGTCCCGGCGGAGTGAATAAACATCGACATCCGCGGTCGCAAAGGTGTAGTCAATTCGTCCCGCAATGCCAGTTGCTGCGCTGTGCGCCTCGACAGAGGCGGTGTAGGTGGTGTTGTAGTCAAGCATGCGGGTGAACCGAATCGTGACGCTGTTCTGATTGACGGTGACCTCAATAGGTGCTTCGGGAGAAATGCTCACCTGGACCGGACTGCTGTCAGATAGCGGCTGGTTGAGATGAAGCATCAGACGTTGGCCGTCGCGGGTGGTCAGGGCGTTCGGGTTCACTTCGGCAGAAATGAGACGGGGTCCTTGTGCCGCGTTAGCAATGCCCAGACCGCCGGCGATCACCGCGAGGACCAATATCAAACCGCCGTTGATACGGCCAAAGCGTTTTCGTTGGTCCGGTCGCACCCTCAACGGGAAGGAATCAGTAGACATAAGGCTGAGCAGGTCGATCGGTGGAACTGATGTCGGAAGGCGAGAGCACAATCGCTTGAAGACTGCTGGAACTGGGATTGGAGACGAAGGCGCCAGTCACACTCACCCACTCGTCGACCGTGAACTGGTCCTGCCAGTCGGGCAGATAAACCGGAACGCCAACCGGCTGAGCATCGACGGCGCAGCAGGTGATGATGAAGCGCGCGACATAAAAGACGTTTGTGGGGTCGTCGGGATCGGGGGTCACGAACCCGACAAGTGTCGGCGATTTTCCAGCCAGGGATATCTCGTCGGCCCCCTGCCGCAAGAGTCCGGCCCAGTCTTTGACGGTCAACACACTGTCGTCTCCGCCGACCAGCGTGATCGCATCGCTTTGGACGGACGACGTCGCGGACCCGTTGATGTCGCGCTGCGACACGGTCGCTGTCGTCAGCGTCGTGGGAGGCAGAGCGAGCATTCCAGCGGCAGTCACGGCGATGAGAACAATGTTGGCCGGCACCCACACCCACGCGCCGCGAGGGGGTGTCTCGTGTTGCCCGCTACCGGCTTGCGACGGGAGGATGAATGCGAGCAGAACGAACACGCCGGCGATGACCGCCATTATGACCGTGAAGATGAAATAGCGCGGATGGATGTACAGGCCGAGTTGGTCGGTGAAGGCAAGCCAGATAACGGCGACGATGCCGATCAGACTCAGCAGGACTCCGCGCCAACGGTGAAGGAATCGACTAGCCAATGAGGTTCACCCCGAATCCGAGAATCATGCAGCACAAGCCGACGACAGCCGTCAATCGGACCAGTGTGGCGGATGTGAACGTGGTTCGCAGGAGCACGAGCATCTTTAGGTCGACCATCGCGCCGAAGGTGAGGAAGGCGACAATGCTGCCCGGCATGAATGTCGATCCAAACGAGAGGATGAAGAAGGCATCGACGTTGGAACAGATCGCGATGATGAACGCGAGCCCCATCAAGGCGAGCACCGACCAGATCGGGTTCGATCCCAGCGCGATCAGGATGTCACGCGAGATGCCAACCTGGATCGCGCCAGCAACGGCAGAGCCAACGACGAGCGCGGGGAGCATCGCGCTGGTTTCCTCGGCGAACCCTCGGACACTTCGTCCCAGTTTGCCTCCCGACTCAGATTCGCCGTGGTGGGACTGGCAGTGCGCCTCGAAGCGTGGAGTCAGTAGCTCTGGCTGACGCGGGTGTTTGCTAAAAACCCAGCCCACCAGATTGGCGATAACGAATCCGCCGATGATTCGTCCAGCAAGAATTCCGTTGTCCCAACCGAACGCCTGATAAGTGGTGATGATCGTCACCGGGTTCAAAATGGGTGCGGCCAACAAAAACGTCATCGATTCAGAGACGGTGAGTCCGCGCAGAATAAGCCCGCGAGCCAATGGCACATTGCCGCACTCGCACACTGGCAACAGCACGCCCATCAACGACATCACCGCGCGACGGAAA
>JBEENB010000072.1:0-3404 GCA_041192365.1 Actinomycetota bacterium
AAATCCGTCGTGGCCGAATCGGCCGCACCTGAATCGGCGGAACGACGCGGCGAATCCGTGATTCGCGAGATGCTGGGCGCCACGCTGATTGCCAACATCGACGACGCGTCAACACCACACGCCCGCTCCGCATCGGCCGCCGACAACCCCGCAATTTTTGACATCGAGACGACGCTGCGTGAGGGCGACGAGTAACGATGTATGAAGGAATCCTTCAAGAACTGATTGACGAATTCGGCCGGCTTCCGGGTATCGGACCGAAATCGGCACAGCGCATCGCGTTCCACATCATTCAAACGGAATCGTTTGACCCGGCCCGTCTCGCCGAGCTACTTCGAACAGTGCGGGCTAGCGTCAAGTTTTGTGTCACCTGTGGGAATGTGTCGCAAGATGACGAGTGTGCCATTTGCCGTGATCCGCGCCGCCGGCGGGACCAGATTTGCGTTGTGGAAGAAGCCAAAGACGTCGTTGCAATAGAGCGGACTCGCGAGTTCACGGGTCTGTACCACGTGTTGGGCGGGGCAATCAGCCCCATTGACGGAATTGGCCCCGACCAATTGCGCATCGCACCGCTGCTGGAACGACTTCGCGATACATCAATCACCGAAATCATCCTCGCCACCGACCCGAACGTCGAAGGCGAAGCGACCGCGACCTATTTGTCGCGGCTCATTGGGCCGCTGGGCATGATCGTGTCACGGCTTGCGAGCGGATTACCCGTCGGTGGCGACCTTGAATATGCCGATGAAATCACGCTCGGTCGGGCTTTCGAGGGTCGCACTCGAATCACACAGGCCTAAATTTGGGTAGAATTTCCCCAATTGGTGGGCAACGACGCGACCGCCTTCGTCTGACCCTAGAACGAGAGAAAACCCGTGTCCCTCATTGTGCAAAAGTTTGGTGGCTCTTCGGTCGCTGATGCCGAAAGCATCATGCGCGTGGCCCGTCGAATCGTTGCAACACGCGAGTCGGGGCACGACGTGGTCGTCGCGGTTTCTGCGATGGGGGACACCACCGACGAACTCGTCGACCTTGCCCATCAGATCACCGATGCGCCCGACCCGCGCGAACTCGACATGCTTCTCACGACGGGCGAGCGAATCTCGATGGCTCTGCTGGCGATGGCGATCAAAAGCCTCGGACAGGAAGCGCGCTCGTACACCGGAAGTCAGGCGGGCATGATGACGACAGCGCAGCACGGTTCTGCTCGAATCGTTGATGTGTCGCCGGATCGGATCCGGGAAGCACTTGACGACGGCGCGATCGCAATCGTTGCTGGTTTCCAGGGCTTCAACCGCGACTCTAAGGACATTACGACCCTCGGCCGAGGGGGAAGCGACACCACAGCTGTCGCACTTGCCGCTGCCCTTGGTGCCCAAGTGTGTGAAATCTATACCGACGTTGATGGTGTTTTCACCGCCGATCCCCGAATTGTGCCCAAAGCGCACAAAGTTGACCGTGTCACGTTTGAAGAAATGTTGGAACTCGCTGCTGCGGGCGCCAAGGTCTTGCACATTCGCGCCGTCGAGTATGCGCGGCGTCACGGTGTGACTATTCATGTCCGCTCGAGTTTTTCGGACACAGAAGGTACGTTCGTCATTGCAGATAGGGGAGAAAACATGGAAGAACCCATCATCACCGGTGTCGCCGGCGACTTATCCGAGGCCAAAATTACCGTCATCGGCGTCCCCGACATTCCGGGTAAGGCCGCCGAGATCTTCACCATCGTCGCGGGCACCGGAGCGAACATCGACATGATCGTTCAGAACGTGTCCGCTCAGGCGACTGCCCTGACCGACATCTCGTTCACCCTTCCGAAAACCGACGGCGAAAAAACCCTCCAAGCGCTTCGCGCCGCCCAGGACAAGGTCGGCTTCAGCGACGTCGCCTTTGATGACAACATCGGCAAGCTCTCTGTTGTGGGCGGCGGAATGCGAACCAGCGCTGGTGTTTCGGCCCAACTCTTCACCGCACTGTTCGAAGCCGGCATCAACATGGAAATGATCTCGACCTCTGAAATTCGCATTTCCGTCATCACGCGCGGCGAGGACCTCACGCGCGCTATGCAGGTCGTGCACACCGCATTCGGCCTCGACGGCGACCTCGAGGCTGTCGTCTACGCCGGCACGGGTCGATAATGGGCGCCCGCATCGGTGTCGTCGGGGCGACCGGTCAGGTCGGAACCGTCGTTCGGCAACTCCTGGCGGATCGCGCGTTCCCCATCGACGAAATCCGGTTCTTTGCCTCCTCCCGAAGTGCGGGCACTGTGCTGTCGTTCGGCGGTAACGACGTCGTCGTCGAAGACACGGAAACCGCCGACCCAACCGGACTCGACATCGCGATCTTCTCGGCGGGTGCCACTCTGTCCAAGGCTCAGGCTCCGCGGTTCGCTGCCGCGGGCGTCACGGTCATCGACAACTCCAGTGGGTGGCGAATGGACCCCGAGGTTCCGCTCATCGTCTCGGAGGTAAACCCCCACGCGATTGGCGACGCGGCCAAGGGCATCATCGCGAACCCGAACTGCACAACGATGGCGGCGATGCCGGCGCTGAAGCCGCTCGACGTCGAAGCGGGGCTAACGCGCCTTCAAGTGTCTACGTACCAAGCGACTTCGGGCGCGGGACTCTCGGGAGGCGCGGAACTGTTTGATCAGGTTGCCGCGACCACAGGGCAAGACCTGATGGGACTCATTCATGACGGCCACGCTGTTGACTTCCCAAAACCAGTGACGTTCCCTCGCACCATCGCCTTCAATGTCATTCCGCAGGCGGGTAGTTTTGTTGATGACGGACTGGGCGAAACGGACGAAGAAAAGAAGCTTCGCAACGAAACCCGCAAGATTCTGGAACTTCCGAACTTGCTCGTTTCGGGGACTTGCGTCCGTGTCCCCGTTTTCACGGGGCATTCCTTGTCAATCCACGCGCAGTTCGATCGCCCCATCACGGCCCAGCGCGCGCGCGAAATTCTCGCGACGGCTCCCGGTGTGACGCTGATGGATGTCCCGACGCCGCTCGACGCTGCGGGGATCGACCCCAGCCTCGTCGGTCGAATCCGCCAGGACCAATCGTTTGAGGACGGAACGGGATTGGTCTTGTTCGTGTCCAACGACAACCTTCGCAAAGGCGCCGCGCTCAACGCTGTTCAGATTGCCGAATTGGTTGCCGATCGAAAGGGTCTTCGCTAACCCTTTCGCATCGAACGGATGGTGCGGATGATGAGTTGGATGACCGCGTAAATTAGCAAAGCCGCCAACAACGGGTTCGCCCATTCGACCGGCGTGATTGTGGCCAGCCAGACGCCCAGAGTGGACGAGAGGGCCATCGGAATTCCGAGCGACATCCCGGCTTTCCAATTCACCACTCCTGCTCGTGCTGATCCGATGGTTCCCGAGATGGCCGCAGGGA
>JBEENB010000073.1:0-3389 GCA_041192365.1 Actinomycetota bacterium
AACTCGCGGCCGGCATCGCCTATGAGCCCAATCGCCCAAGCGGGAATGACGAAAAAGTGCGGACGTTTCATGATCGTCGCAAGTGCACGAGTGATATCGACGGAACGCGCCGGGGTCGGCCCGACGAGATTGACGGCACCTTTAAGTTTCGAATCGATGAGGTGCACGATGGCACGCACCTCGTCGCGGTGACTGATCCACGGCCACCATTGCTGACCAGATCCAACGCGCGCGCCGGCAAAGAAAGACGTCGCCAGTCGAAGCGGCGCGAGCGCACCGCCATCGCCAAGTACCAGTCCGGTTCGTAGAAACACCGTTCGACAAGTCGCTCGTGTTGCATCGGCTTCCCAAGCCTCAACGACGTCCGCGAGGAACCCAGCGCCTCGCGTGCTCGTCTCGGTCAGATCCTCTTCGCCCCGATCGCCGTAAATTCCCACGGCTGACCCCGATAGGAAAACTTTTGGCGTGACCTTGGCGAGATTGATTGCCGTCACGAGGGTTGTCGTCGCGTGGTGACGGGACGAGACAATCGACTCCCGGATCGCGGAAGTCCACGGCATGCGCGAAATGCTCGCACCGGACAGATTGATCACGGCATCCGCGCCCGAAAGTGCGGTCGGGTCGAGCGTTCCGGACAGTGGGTTCCACGAGACTTCGTCGGCACGAGTTGCAGAGCCGCGCACGAGCCGCGTCACCGTCCAACCCTCTCGCGTCAGTTCCGCGACGAGCGCGCGACCAATGAACCCGGATGCACCGGCGATGACCGCACGACGACTCGACATCTCACACCTTCCTTCGGTGGTTCGAAGTCTAGATGTTGTGGTCGGATCCGACTCGCACGGTTCGGGGCGTTCCGGGCTTTTCGAGTCCGAAGGTGATCCCGCGCTTGGCGAACAACAGGTAGATCTCGCAGCCGAGGCAGAAACCGAACGCAGAGTTGAGGAACGCAGCGACGAATGCGACTGCCGCGGCAACAGGAACAGCGGCGGGGATGCCGGCGAGATACAGCACAACGCCGGTGATTGTCACGAGAAAACCAACCGCCTGTGAGAACGTCGGGCCGGCGGGGCTTTCGACGAATTCAGGTGCCTTCAGGCGCGGGCGAATGAACTTCGCAAAAAAGAGGCCGTAGGGTGACTGCTGAACTCCACCGACGGCTCCCCAAAGGAAGATCCCCGACAACACAACGAGCAAGACGTAGCCGTGCGCTTCGACGTTGATGGGTGCGGTCGCGAGTGGGATCGAGATGAACACATCGACAAGCAAGAGGACGGCAGTGATGGTCGCGCCAAAGCGCGGTCCGCGGGGGTCGATTCCGGTGGGCTTGCTCATATGACGGTCTCCTCGGTTGTTGTGACAGATCGGGCGGGAATGGTGCCTTCGATGGCATTGATGAACGTTTCGGCGGGGGCGATGCCGTTGATGCGCGCCCGAATCTCGCCGTCGGGGCTCACGATCAGAGTCGTCGGTGTCGATCGAATCGACAGTCGGTTCGCAAGGTCAAGATGTTCGATCGCGTCGATGTCTCGGTAGGCGACGTCACTGCGGAAGTTCGCGATCTTTTCGAGGCGGGGTTTGAGCTGGGCGCAGGGCCCACACATCGGGGTCGTGAACTGGAGAATGGTGGTTTTACCGGCTTCGCGAAAATCGAGCGAGATCGTCGAGCCGCTCTGTGCGACGACGTGACCTTGCCGACTCTTCCAGACGAGACCGAGCAGCGTCGACACGACGAGCAGTCCTGCGACGATTCCATACTCCATGTCTCCAAGGTATTCACGAGTGCTCGTTACGGCTAATCCCGACCACTTTTGTTACGTAACATCCCGCATTGTCCGCATTGTCGGGGGAAATAGGGGAATTACGCAAGACTCGGGCAGAATAGAGACATGTACATCTCTGCGCGAGTCGACTACGCCATGCGCGCGTTGCTCGAACTCGCGGCCGCCCAACGCGAAAACCCGCGGGCGTTACTGAAGGGCGACGCGATCGCCGAAACGCACGACATTCCCACCAAGTTCCTCGTTGGAGTGCTGACCACTCTTCGCACCGCCGGCATCCTGCAAAGCATGCGTGGTCGTGACGGGGGATTCCGCCTGGCCAAGCCCGCCGCGGACATTCGGGTCGCCGACGTCATGCGCGCACTCGAAGGCCCTCTCGCCGAGGTTCGCGGCGAACGCCCCGAGGAAACCGAATACCTGGGCGCCGCGGTGCACCTGCGTGACGTCTGGATCGCGACTCGAGTCGCACTGCGCAACGTTCTCGAAAACATGAGCCTCGCTGACATCGAATCCGGAAACCTTCCCAGCGAGGTGGCCGCTCTTCTCTCGGCCCCTGGGGCGTGGACTCGGCGTTAGGTCGCCCGCAATCGATAGGCTGAACGCATGAGTGATGTCCAGTTTCGTAGCGACGTGACGGTCGAACTCGTTCGCTCCACGGCGAACGACCGCGACGTGTTGTTCGCCGCCCGGGTCTCGACTCAGGGCGAGCAGTCGCTCGAGGGTAACGCCGACGACGCAACCGACCGCGACAAGGGACTCATCAACTACCTCATGCGCGACCGTCATGGTTCGCCGTTCGAGCACAACTCGATGACGTTCTATGTTCAGGCGCCGATTTTTGTCTTCCGCGAATTCATGCGCCACCGCATCGCCTCCTACAACGAAGAAAGCGGTCGCTATCGCGAACTGCGTCCCGTGTTCTATGTTCCCGGCGCAGACCGAAACCTTGTTCAGGTCGGCAAGACGGGTAGTTACGAATTCACGCCTGGCACGCCGGAACAGACTCAACTTGTCGACACCGAAGTTCGTGCCGTCTGCACCGAGGCCTATGCCTCTTACCAGCGCATGTTGGAGGCCGGCGTTGCCCGCGAAGTCGCCCGGATGGTCCTGCCCGTCACCATCTATTCGTCGATGTACGTCACGATGAACGCGCGTTCGCTCATGAACTTCCTTAGCCTCCGAACGATGCGCGAAGGAACACACTTCCCCTCGTTCCCCCAACGTGAAATCGAAATGGTGGCGGAAAAGATGGAACAATTCTGGGACGATTTGATGCCCATGACGTCGGCGACGTTCAACGCCAACGGCCGCGTAGCACCTTAGCAAGAAGGAGGCACCATGCCTCGAATTATCAGTGAACCGCAACCGCTCGAAACGGGTGCGCTTCGAATCATCCCCCTCGGCGGAATCGGCGAGATCGGCCGAAACATGACTGTCTACGAATTCGACGGACGCCTGCTCATCGTCGACTGTGGCGTGTTGTTCCCCGAGGAAACCCAGCCCGGCGTCGACCTGATCCTGCCCGACTTCACGCCGATTCGCGATCGGCTCGACGACATTGTCGGAATCGTGTTGACGCACGGGCACGAAGACCACATCGGCGCTGTTCCG
>JBEENB010000074.1:0-3241 GCA_041192365.1 Actinomycetota bacterium
TCGACCGCCGATGTCGTGTCGCACGACCCCGTCATCGTTCGCGACCTCGCGTTCCGCTCAATGTGTGAACACCACCTGCTGCCGTTTCACGGTGTTGCCCACATCGCGTATGAGCCAACCGACATCGTGGTTGGTCTCGGGCGCTTGGCGCGGGTGCTCGAGACGATTTCGTCGAGGCCCCAGGTCCAGGAGCGAATCGGCATAGAGGTCTGTGATGCGCTAACGACCGGAGTCGGAGCGAGCGGTGTGCTCGTGGTTCTTGACGCCCGCCACGAATGTGTCTCTGCACGCGGCGCAAAACAGACCGATGCATCGGCGCTCACGGTAACCGCGACCGGAAGCTTTGCGCTCGAACCGAGCCGTTCCGCGCTCCTCACTCTGATCGGTCGGGGAGATGGCTAACCGTCCCCTCGTTTTCGGTGTCCTGAACGTGACACCGGATTCGTTCAGCGATGGAGGGCTGTGGGATTCGCCCGAAAACGCAATCGAGCACGCGCGTGCGATGGTTGCGGACGGCGGCGACGTCATCGATGTCGGGGGCGAATCGACTCGCCCAGGGGCTGCTCGAATCGACGACGGCGAAGAGCGCCGGCGGGTCGAACCCGTCATTCGCGCCCTTGTGACCGACGGTATTTCCGTGTCACTCGACACGATGCGAGCCGAGACCGCGCGCCTCGGAATCGACCTCGGCGTCGACTACATCAACGATGTGTCGGGTGGGCTCTCTGACCCCGCGATGCTTGGTGTCGTGGCCGACGGCGATGTGACGTACATCGCGATGCACTGGCGAGGCGAAAGCGACGTCATGGACGGGAACGCCACATATGGCGATGTCACCCGCGATGTTCTGACCGAGCTACGCGCGCGTATCGACGCGGCGCAGGGCGCTGGGATCGCCCCCGGAAGGCTCTGGATTGACCCGGGACTGGGGTTCGCCAAAACTACCGACCACAACTGGCAACTGCTGCGCGACCTCAACCAGTTCGTCGCACTGGGCTATCCGGTCCTTGTCGGGGCCTCGCGCAAGCGATTTCTCAGTCCATTCGGGGAAGCCCCGGCCGATCGCGATCAGGCGACCGCGATCACCAGTGTCCTGTGCGCCGAGGCTGGTGTGGCTGCGGTTCGTGTTCACGACGTTGCCCGTACCGCCGAGGCCCTTCGCGTTCGAAACTCGTGGTGGGGAGGCGCCGCATGATCGACGAGATTCGCCTGCGCGGGCTTCGCGCCTTCGCGCACCACGGCGTGTTCGACGACGAGCGCGCCAATGGCCAAGAATTCATCATCGACATCGATGCCCGTGTTTCGCTGTCGGGCCTCGGTGACGACATCGCGCAGACGATTCATTACGGTGAACTCGCGGTCGCGATAGTCGCAGCGGTCGAGAGCGACCCGGTCGACCTCATCGAAACGGTCGCCGAGCGCGTCGCTGCCATCGTTCTGGGGTTCGGAGCCCTTTCCACCCGGGTCGAAGTTCACAAGCCCAGTGCACCGATTACCGTCCGGTTCGACGACGTGTCCGTCGTGATTGAACGGTCGCGCCCATGACCCGCGCGGTCATCGCGATGGGGGCGAACTTGGGGAACCGTGCAGAGACAATCGCGGCCGCGATTGAACGACTGGGGGCGACCGCGGGTATTGACGTGGTCGCGGTGTCTGACCTCGTCGAGACCATCGCGATTCGGCCGGACGGGCCCGATGACACCCACCCAAACTATCTCAACGGCGTCGCGATCGTCGACACAACACTCTCCGCTGCGGGTCTTCTCGCGGTTCTGCACACAATCGAAGACGATCACGGACGGACGCGCACCGAGCGCTGGGGTGACCGGACTCTCGACCTCGACTTCATCGTGTTCGGCGACCTGATCGAAGAAGGCAACCTCGTCATCCCACACCCACGCGCCCACGAGCGCTCGTTCGTTCTGGGGCCGTGGCTGAGCCTCGACCCCGACGCGTCAATCCCTGGTCGAGGACCGGTAAACGCCCTACTCGCGGCGGTACTCGCGTGAAAAAGACGAATCCGCTGTTCCTCGTCGGGCTCACTCCGTTTGCGTTCGGCGTCGGGTTCGCGCTCGACTGGCTGCTCGTCAGCACAGGCCGAACGGCCGTTCCCGTTCCGTGGACGCTGTCGATTTGTCTCGTCCTCATCGGAATCGCCGTTCTCGCGCTCGGTGCGCGCGTGCGCTGGGCGGTGAAACCCGTCAAGGGCCGCCGGATCGATCCCATCACCGCGGTGACAATCGTCCAGTTGGCGAAGGCTTCGGCGGTAGGCGGAACTCTCATGTTCGGCGCGACCGTCGGCTTTCTCGCCTTCTCGACATCGCGATCCGTTGTCGTCGACGCCGTCATTCCGTCTACCATTGGCGGTGTCGTCGCGTCACTCGTGCTCGTCATCGCGGCGCTTGTCGCCGAGTGGTGGTGCGTGTTACCCCCGCAGGACCCGGACGGAGAACCCGCATGATGACGCCAGGTCGACTCGAGGTCGGACTCGTCGGTACCGCGCCGGAACTTGCGATTATGGGGCTTGCGCTCGCCGGCGCCGGACATTTCCCGTGGACCATCACCGAGCCCGCCCCGGCCGACCGCGAACGGGTCGTGTCCTTGTTGCGCGGCGTGTCAATTCAATCGCCCGCGGAGGTCGTCGCGGCCACCCAGTTGATCATTATCGGTGCGGGTGAGGGCGAGATGGTCGCCGAAATAGTCGAATCGCTCGCCGAGTCGTGGCGCCCCGGCCAGATTGTTCTGCACACCTCGGCCGAATTCGGGATTGGTGTGCTCGAAGCCGCTGCGCGAAAGGGTGCGATTCCGCTCGCCATTCATCCGGTTCTGACTTTCACGGGAACATCGCTCGATTTACACCGCATGAAGGACGCCTATTTCGCGGTCACGGCACCGAGTGTCGCCTTGCCCATCGCCCAAGCCTTGGTCGTCGAAATGGGGGGCGAGCCGTTCGTTATCGACGAAGACGACCGCGCAGCCTATGCCGACGCGATTGCGACAGTCGCCGAATTCTCGCGCGCGATCGTCGACCAGTCGACGTTCCGGCTTCAGGAAATCGGGGTCGAACACCCGGGAGCAGTGCTGCGGGCGCTCGCGCACTCGGCGGTCGAAGAAGCGCTGCGGGCATCGTCTGATGGGGCGATCGACCCGATTGGTCGTTGGCTCGACGACACGACGTCCGACGACGACGACTGAGTCCGAACGCGGCTCGACGAACCTGCCAATCGGCAGTGCACCCGAA
>JBEENB010000075.1:0-3222 GCA_041192365.1 Actinomycetota bacterium
CTTGTCGTCATCGCCCGGGCGAAGTTCGTCCATCGGAAACGACAGAACGTCGGTGGGTCCGGGCTCATCCATCCACTCGACGTGCAATTTCGTGATCGCGTCTTCGTCGACGAACACCACGGCGAGTTCGGCCTCGGGGTGAACCTTCATCTCAGTCATGACGTGGGCGGCAAGGCGACGCATCGTCTCGAGATCGATCACTTCGGTGGTCTCGTTCGCGATTTCGACGCTCATTTCGCGCCTCGCTTTCGGCCCACGGTCTTTGCGTGTTGTTCCTGCTCGTGACGCGTGTACGCATCGACGATCTTGCCCACGAGGGTGTGGCGAACGACATCGGCGCTCGTGAGGACCGCGACATATACGTCATCCATGCCGTCGAGGATTTCGGTTGCGAGTTTCAATCCGGATATCTCAGACGGCAGATCGACCTGGGTGGTGTCCCCCGTGATGACCATCTTCGACCCGAACCCGAGGCGGGTCAAAAACATCTTCATCTGTTGCGGTGTCGTGTTTTGAGCCTCGTCAAGAATGATGTACGAGTCGTTGAGCGTTCGGCCGCGCATGTAGGCCAACGGAGCGACTTCGACAACACCGGTCGCGAGGAGTTTGGGGACCAGTTCTGGGTCCATCATGTCGTTCAGCGCGTCGTACAACGGCCGAAGGTACGGGTCGATTTTTTCGGTCAGTGTCCCCGGCAAAAATCCCAAACGTTCGCCCGCCTCTACGGCCGGACGAGTGAGAATGATGCGCGTGACTTCTTTGCGCTGCAGCGCCTGCACGGCCTTGGCCATCGCCAAATAGGTTTTGCCGGTTCCCGCTGGACCAATTCCGAAAGTGATGGTCGTGTGTTCGATCGCATCGATGTAATTCTTTTGACCAGCGGTTTTGGGGCGGATGGTCTTCCCGCGAGCAGACAGAATCGCTTCGCCAAGAACGTCGGCGACCTTTCCGCCGTTTCGCGTGATGGTCGAGCCTTCGGTGACATCACTGTCGGCGAGTTCGACGCCGTTCGCAATCATGTCGATGAGTTCACGGATGTGGCCCTCGACGCGGTTGACTTCGTCGGGCTCGCCGTCGATCGAGATGACGTTTCCGCGCGAGCGAATCGTGACCGACGGGTACCGCAGTTCAAGCGACGAGAGAAAGCGGTCTTGCGGTCCGAGCAGTCGGACCATGGCGATTCCGTCAACCTCGATGTCGAGGCGCGTGACGCTACTCTCCGCCAAGGGAGCCTTCAGTAAGCCCGCCAGCGAGAAGGTGGGCGTGGACGTGAAAGACGCTCTGCCCGGCGTTGGCACCGGTGTTGAAAATGAGCCGGAATTCGCCGTCCGAGTGTTCGCGGGCTAGGTCCTGGGCAACTGCGACCAGTTCCGCGAGGAGTGCCGGGTCATCAGCAGCAAGTTCAACAACGTTCGCGTACGCCTCGGTCTTGGGCACAACCAGCAGGTGAATCGGTGCACGCGGCGCGATGTCACGGAACGCGATAATCGTTTCCGACTCGAAAACGATGTCGGCCGGGATGTCGCGGGCGATGATGGCGGAGAAAATACTCATTGAGCCCAGTCTATCCGCGCTACCAGGTGCCACTCAGGGCAAGAATGGCGGCAATCGCGGCGGGGCCTGCCGTCGATGTGCGCAGGATTGGCCCGGCTAGTCGAACGGGTGTTGCCCCATCGGTCTCGAAACGTGCGATCTCGTCATCGGTAATACCACCCTCTGGCCCGACGATGACGCCAACGGTGGTCGGGTTGCCCGCCGATGCGAACCACTCGGTCAGACTCGTGGACGCGCGAGGGTCGAGCACAATCCAGTTTGCCTCGGGCACACTGCCACACAGAGTGGCGGTCGACACCGGATTGGTAACCGCCGGGATTCGACTGCGCACGGCCTGTTTGGACGCCTCGCGTACGATTGCCGTCCACCGAGCCATTCCCTTTGCGACCTTGTCGCCCGCCCAGCGCGAGACGCTCCGTTCCGACTGCCACGGAATCACCGTGTCGACACCGAGTTCGGTCGCCATCTGAATCGCCATTTCATCGCGGTCGCCCTTGGCGAGGGCCTGTGCAAGCACGAAACGCGTGCTCGGAGCGGAATCGAATCGAACCTGTTCGACGTCGCACACCACAACAGACTTGTCGGCCGATGTGACGACGGCGTCGGCACGCCAACCACGACCGTCGGACACACTAAATCGTTCACCGACGCGAACGCGGGCGACCTGAACCGCGTGCCGCGCCTCATCCCCCGTCAATTCGATGCGGACGGTCGATGCGTCGAGGGGCGTGGCGGTGAAG
The DNA here is from genome assembly GCA_041192365.1 of Actinomycetota bacterium. Lineage (GTDB taxonomy): Bacteria > Actinomycetota > Actinomycetes > Actinomycetales > Microbacteriaceae > MWH-TA3. The sequence continues at coordinate 2,295 of JBEENB010000075.1, forward strand.
TAAAGGTTCGCCATTAGACCGTGAAGAAACGATCGCGAAGTTTGGCAAAGAGCCCCTGGCGGTGCTCAGCCAAGTGGGGTGCCGCCGCCGGTCGAAGCGCCGCGAACTCCTCGATGAGTTTGGATTCCTTTGCGTTGAGCTTGCCCGGTGTCATCACCTGAACGCCGAACTTGGCGTCGCCGCGGCCGCTTCCGCGCAGGTGCCCAACACCGCGGCTTTTGACCACGACGACGTCGCCGGATTGTGCTCCGGCCTTGATGTCGACCGAGACCTCACCATCGAGAGCGTCGAGTGTGACGGTCGTTCCGCGAATCGCATCGACCATGTCGATCTGAACCGTTGCGAGAAGGTCGTCACCCTGACGCGCCCAAACCTCGGAGGGGGTGACGTGGAATTCGACGTACACGTCTCCCGCCGGACCGCCGGCTTCACCGACCTCGCCGACACCGCGCAGATGAACGCGCTGCCCCGTTTCGATTCCGGCCGGGATGTGAACGTCGAGGGTTGTCCGGGCCCTAACGCGTCCGTGTCCGGCGCACGTCGGGCACGCGGCCGCGATGACCGTTCCGTATCCACGACACGAACCACACGGAGTCGCCGTGACAATGTTTCCCAGAAGGCTGCGAACCTGACGCTGCACCGAGCCACTTCCGCCACAGACATCACAGCGCGACGCGCCCGTGCCGGGCGCACAACACGTTCCCTGACAGGTGTCACACAGCACGGCGGTGTCAACCTCTATTTCACGATCGCCCCCGAAAATCACGTCAACGAGCTCGATGTCCACGCGAAGCAGAGCGTCGTTTCCACGCTGGGCACGCGACTGCGGGCCTCGGGACTGGCCTCCGCCGAAGAACGCGTCAAAGACGTCGCCCATGTTCCCGAACCCGGGCATCCCGCCGAAGTTGCTCTGACCGCCCATGTCGTA
>JBEENB010000076.1:0-3191 GCA_041192365.1 Actinomycetota bacterium
CAGGTCTCAACCGGAACACACATCGCCGACGTCGGTTCGACTGGTGGTTCGACCGGATGTCATCTGCACTTCGAGGTCCGCGAAAACGGAAAAGCAACCGACGCGGTTCCGTATATGCGGCGCATGGGAATCACGCTCGGATAATCAGTGGCCGCCGGCGAGGCGGGCGATGCCCTCTTCAACGATTGCTTCGGCTTCGGCGCGACCCTGCCAGCCCTCGGTCTTGACCCACTTGTTGGGCTCGAGATCCTTGTAGTGCTCAAAGAAGTGTTCGATTTCTTTCTTCGTGAATTCGGGGATGTCGTCGAGGTCCTGGATGTGTGCCCAGCGCACGTCCTTTTCGAGAACGGCGATGACCTTTGCGTCGCTTCCGCCGTCGTCGGTCATGTTGAACACGGCGACGGGGCGAACATTGAGCCCGACACCGGGGTACAGCGGGTAGTCAAGGAGGACGAGCACGTCGACGGGGTCACCGTCGAGGCCGAGCGTGTTCTCGAAATATCCGTAATCGGTCGGGTAGACGAAGGTCGTGAACAGCACTCGGTCGAGGTACACGCGACCGGTCTCGTGGTCAACCTCGTACTTGTTTCGGCTTCCCTTGGGGATTTCGATAACAGCGGGGTATCCGGCCATGATGTCTCCTCGTGTCTCAACGGTTCTCGGATAACCTTACCGAGTGACCGATACCAACGGCGAGCGGCGGGGCAGGTTGTCCCCTGCCGCCGCCGAGGTCCGATTGGCGGTCTCGGAGTTTTTCGACCGTCACCCCGTTTCGGATGGTTCCCTCGTGCTCGTTGCACTGAGCGGGGGAGCGGATTCTCTGGCGCTCGCTGCGGCAACTCGATTCGTCGCTGCAAAACGTGGGCTCCGCATTGGCGCAGTCATTGTTGATCACGGGCTTCAACCGGGAAGCGCCGAACTCGCGGTCTCGGTATCGGAAAAAGCGATGTCACTCGGGCTCTATCCGGTCGAGGTGGTACACGTCGTCGTGGGAACCGAAGGCGGTCCCGAGGCAGCCGCTCGCGACGCGCGATACGCGGTCTTGCGCGCCGCCACCGAACGTCACGGCGCTGCCGTCGTTCTGACGGGTCACACCCGAAACGACCAGGCCGAAACGGTCCTGCTTGGACTGGTGAGGGGTAGCGGCCCTAGCAGCCTTCGCGGTATCGCGGAACTCGACGGACTCATCGGCCGACCGCTTCTCGACGTCACGCGCGACACGACGCGCGCGGCGTCCCTCGCCGAGGGGCTCGCGCCCTGGGACGACCCACATAACGTCGACGAGCGTTTTTCGCGAGTCCGGGTTCGGCACTCCGTTCTCCCCGTCCTCGAAACCGAACTCGGCCCGGGAATCGTTGATGCCCTTGCCCGAACGGCCGACCTGGTTCGCGACGACGATGACGCGCTGGATCTTCTCGCCGCGGGGATGGCGCATCAGGTTCTCGCGACCGACCCCGTCTCGTTCGCCGCGGAGGATGTCGCGAATCGTCCGCGGGCGCTGCGAACCCGAATCATACGAATCGCCGCGAGTCGAGCCTGGGGAACGACCATCAGTCACGTCCAAACTCGTGCGATTGATGCCCTTTTGACCGACTGGCACGGGCAGGGAAAGGTTGATGTCACCGGCGGTAGTGTGGTCAGACACGATGGTCGAATCCGATTCGACCCCGCCAGTTAGGACGACATGCGGTACGACGACGTTTCCGACCAACTCGACGAGATCCTCGTTACCGAGGAACAACTTCTTGCGCGAATCACCGAGCTCGCCCTCGAGATCGAGCGCGACTACGCCGGTAAAGACCTTTTGCTCGTCGGCGTCCTCAAGGGCGCGGTCATGGTGATGAGCGACCTGTCGCGTGCGCTGACGATTCCCATCACGATGGACTGGATGGCGGTGTCGTCCTACGGACACGGAACGACCTCGAGCGGCGTGGTGCGAATCCTCAAAGACCTTGACACCGACATCGCCGACCGAAACGTCCTGCTTGTCGAGGACATCATTGACACCGGTCTGACGCTGTCGTGGTTGCGTGACAACCTGATGTCTCGTGGTGCTGCGAGTGTCAAGATTTTTGCGGCTCTTCGCAAACCCGACGCGGTCAAGGTCGACATCCATGCCGACTACCTCGGATTCGACATTCCCAACAAATTTGTCGTCGGCTACGGACTCGACTTTGCCGAGAACTTTCGGCACCTTCGTGACGTCGCCGTGTTGTCTCCAAGCGTGTACGCCGAAAGCGAATAGCCCCGATGTGACGTCGTGCCAGCGGGTACGCTGGCAAGACGTGTTGTAGAACAGGAGCAAGGCGCCGAATGAAGAATTTTCTCAAAGGTCCGTGGCTGTATATCGCCGCCGGTCTGTTGGTTGTGTGGGTGGGCTTTTCATTCCTCACGACCGTCAATTACGCTCCCGTCTCGACCAAGGAGGGCTTGGCCTTCCTCGCCGACGGCAAGGTTAAAGAAGTCACCATCACCGACTTCGAACAGCGCGTTGACCTCACGCTGAAAACCGCCGACACGGAATTCGGCGAAACCGTCCAGTTCTATTACGTTGCGCCGCGCGGAGCCGAGGTCATCCGCGCCATCACCACCGCCAACCCCGAGAAATTCACTGACGCGGTTCCCAAGGAATCGTGGTTCATGTCGATTCTCGGGTTCGTCATCCCGTTCCTCATCATCGGTCTCGCGTTCTGGTTCATCTCATCCAATGCGGGCGGTGCTCGCGGAGCCATGCAGTTCGGCCGTTCCCGCGCCAAGCTGTTCAACAAGGAATCCCCGCAAGTGTCGTTCGAGGATGTCGCCGGCGCGGACGAAGCGATCGAAGAACTTCACGAGATCAAAGAATTCCTGCAGAACGCGGAAAAATTCGAAAAGGTCGGAGCCCGTATCCCCAAGGGAGTGCTGTTGTACGGCCCTCCTGGAACGGGTAAGACTCTGCTCGCACGTGCCGTTGCTGGCGAGGCATCGGTTCCGTTCTATTCGATTTCCGGTTCGGACTTCGTCGAGATGTTCGTGGGTGTCGGCGCGAGCCGCGTTCGCGACCTGTTCGACATCGCGAAACAGAACGCGCCCGCCATCATCTTCATTGACGAGATCGACGCCGTCGGTCGACACCGTGGCGCGGGAATGGGCGGCGGTCACGACGAGCGCGAACAGACCCTGAACCAACTCCTCGTCGAGATGGACGGCTT
>JBEENB010000077.1:0-3154 GCA_041192365.1 Actinomycetota bacterium
ATTGGTCGACGGCGCCCTCTCCCACCTGCCACTTCAACACTGAGTTGAAGGTTTCATCACCTTGTTCGGTGAGCGTTCCGAAAATGAAGGGTGCGTTCGTTGCGAGCGAGATGCTGTCGGCTAGCGCCGCCGCTTCGGGCCATCGAAGTGGATCGATATCCATCGCGTTCTCTGGCCAAATCACGACGTCGACAGTGCCAATTTTTGCCGCGTTCATGGCGGCGACGTGTTTCGCGATGGCGTCACCCTGCCGTGCGCCCGTGAAGAGCGCCGAATCGCTATTTCCTTGAACAGCGGCGACACGCACCGAGCCGGATGGTGCTGACGTGAGAAGCAGGTACGGGAAAGGCAACAGCGCGAGTAAGCCGGCCGTGATTGCCGACAGGTGAAGGGCTTTTCCCTTGAGAATCGACACATTTTGCCAGGTCAGAACGTAGGCGACGACCACGAGAACGATGACGGCACTGGCACCGGTCAGCCCGAAAAGCGTCGCGAGGTAGCGAAACGGCGTATCGGCGAGCCCGTGGCTGACTCGCGCCCACCCGAAGCCTCCCCACGGGAACTGTGCCGCGATGGCTTCGCGGGCGACCCACGCCGCTGCAACAAAGAAACCCCCGAGAAGACGCCCAGAAACGCGCTGAAGGTTCAGGGTGTCGACCCCGCGCCAGGCCGCACCAATCGCGATTCCACCGACCGCGAACACGACGGTTTGCAGGCCGACGAGTCCGAGCCACGGCGCGAGCCCGAGATAGCCGGAGACCCATTTCGCAACGGCTCCGTAATACACAAACCCCGTGACAGCGCCGAGGATGATCGATTGCCCGATCGTCACGCGACGGAACGCAAACACCATGAGTGGGACGCCGACGAACAGGAGCGGCCAGATTCCTGGCTGAGGGAATGCAAGGCTCGCGATGAATGCGCCTAATCCCGCTTGAACGAGTCGGAGGACGAAGGCTTTCACTGGTTCAGCCTATTCGCTATAGCGTTGCCGAATCGGCGACGATACCCCGACGAATGAGCGGGATGGCGTCACGCGCGATCGCGGCCAGTGCGGGTTCGGCGACGTGCGAAATCTGGTCGAGCGAGTCGACGACCTGTTTGGCCCAGCGAACAAAGTCCCCACCGGCAAGCCCGCACTCGCGAAGAACGTCATCGAGCCGCTGACCCTTGGCCCAGCGCTGAATGCCGAGCGCGAGTCCGAACGCGAGAGGTGGCGTGATCTCGAGGTCTTCGGCGGTCTCGGCGTTGCTCAGCGAATCCCAAATGCGTTCCATCGCCGTCGTGACGTCGCTGAACGATCCTTTCGGGATTCGCATGGTGATGTTGTTGTCGTCATCACGCCGCGATTCGTACATGACCGTCGACAGGGCGGCGGCGAGCAGCGGGCCGTCGAGCCCCTCCCAGAGCCCCGCGCGCAGACATTCCGCGATGAGAAGGTCGCGCTCACCGTAGATGCGCTTGAGCGCCGCTCCGGCGTCGGTCAGCGTGTAGTCATCGCCGTCCTGCACGAGATAGCCGTGAGCGTGAAGAACCCTGCACACACGGTCGAAAACGCTCGCGATGGCGCCGGTCTTGTTCTTGATCTGGTTCGCGATGCGATCCGTCTGGCTCTGCAGTTTCCAAAACCGCTCGCCCCAGCGCGCGTGTTTCTCGCGGTCGGGGCACGGGTGACAGGCGTGTTTGCGCATCCGCCCGCGCAACTTTTCGATGTGGTCCGCGCGCTTCTTGGCGACGGCGTGGGGCGTGTGCCCACCACGTTCGTTTTTGCCCTCGAGATCGGTCAGCTCGCGACGAATCTTGGAATACTCGCGGAAGTCCCCAAGGTGGCAGTCCATCGCTTCGGAATACTCGGTGAGAGACTTTTGGCTCTGTCGGACCGTCACCGACAGGTCCACCACGGCCCGGTCGGCTTGGAACTGAGCAAACGACTGTTCGAGAATTTCGCGCGCTGCATTCCGCCCGTAGCGTTCGATGAGGTTGACCGCCATGTTGTAGGTCGGCACGAAACTCGAATACAGCGGATACGAGCGGCGAGACGCGAGCATGCCCAGCGCGTGCGGGTTCATGCCATCCCGCCAGACGATGACAGAGTGACCCTCGACGTCGATTCCTCGGCGTCCGGCTCGACCCGTCAACTGGGTGTACTCCCCCGGTGTGATGGCGACGCGTGATTCCCCGTTGTACTTGTCCATCTTTTCGAGAACGACGCTACGTGCGGGCATGTTGATTCCCAGCGCGAGGGTTTCCGTCGCGAAAACCAGTTTGACGAGCTTGCGGCGGAACAGGTGTTCCACGATTTCCTTGAACACGGGGATCAACCCGGCGTGGTGTGAGGCGACACCGGCCAAGAGCGAGTCCTCCCACTCGTGGAAACCGAGCGACGACAGGTCTTCCCCGGACAAGTGCGCAGTCCGATTTTCGATGACCGAGCGAATCTCGTCCCGTTCCTCGACGGTCGTCAAGACCTCGCCCGAGAACAACACGTCGCGAACCGCGTTCTCACAGCCCTTTCGGGAAAAGATGAAAAAGATTGCGGGAAGCATCGTGTGGTCGTCGAGCACCGACGCGATGTCGACCGGTGCCGAACGGCGCTCGCGGGTATCGCCCGGTCGGGAACGGTTTCGCGGGAACGATCGACGACCGTGACCACCCGATTGGGGTCCGCCAAATCGTTGCTGACCGCGACCGAGCCCCTGGACATCCCGATGGATTCGCGGTGGGTTCTGAAACTCTCCTCCCGGTTCGAACAGTTCGTAGAGTTCCCCGCGGGCATACACGTGCTGGAATAGCGGCACGGGCCGGTCCTCTGAGACGATGATGTCGGTGTGACCGCGAACAGCGGCCAGCCACTCGCCGAATTCCTCGGCGTTCGACACCGTCGCCGACAGCGACACGATAGACACGTCTTGGGGTAGGTGAAGGATGACTTCTTCCCAGACGGGTCCTCGGAACTTGTCGGCCAGATAGTGCACCTCGTCCATGACGACAAACCGAAGGTCTTTCAACAGGTCGCTCTGGGCGTACAACATGTTCCGCAAGACCTCGGTCGTCATGATGACGATGCGCGCCCTCGGGTTGATGCTCGTGTCACCCGTCAACAGCCCGACCTCGTCGACACCGTAGATAGCCTGCAGGTCCTGGAACTTCTGGT
>JBEENB010000078.1:0-3051 GCA_041192365.1 Actinomycetota bacterium
CGCCGATTCGCTCCGTGCGGGTGTCGTGTGGGCGAACACGTTCAACCAGTTTGACCCAACCAGCCCGTTCGGCGGCTACAAGGAATCGGGGTACGGGCGTGAAGGTGGCCGACACGGCCTCGCGGCCTACCTCGCTAACGGAGGTGCACGATGAGCCGTCTCGCTATTCCCAAGACCTACAAGCTGTTTATCGGTGGAAAGTTCCCGCGCAGTGAGTCGGGTCGAACCACCGAAGTGTCGAGCCCGGCGGGCATGTTTATTGCCAACGTCGCCAAGGCCAGCCGCAAGGACGCCCGCGATGCGGTCGTCGCCGCTCGCGCTGCGTGGGCTGGTTGGACCGGGGCCAGTGCATACAACCGCGGTCAAGTTCTGTACCGCGTCGCCGAGATGCTCGAAGGGCGCCTCGACCAGTTCGTCGCCGAAATTGTGGAATCGACGGGCGTCACGGCCGCCGATGCACGACGGGAAGTGACCGCAGCGATCGACTGCCTCGTCTGGCACGCGGGGTGGACCGACAAGTTCGCCCAGGTCCACGGCGGGGCAAACCCCGTCGCCGGGCCGTTCTTCAACCTGTCTGTTCCTGAATCGACTGGTGTCGTCGCTCTCATCGCGCCGTCTGTTACGGGCACTTCACTTCTCGGTCTCGTGTCGTCAATCGCTCCGGCGTTGACAACCGGAAACGCTGTCGTTGCGATCGCGAGCGAACTAGCGCCGCGCGCGGCGATGACGTTCGCCGAAGTTCTCGCCACAAGCGATGTGCCTGGCGGAGTCGTCAACATCCTCACCGGATCAGTCGCCGAGATTGCGCCGTGGTTGGCGTCCCACGCCGACGTCAACGCCATCGATCTGACCGGGGCGGGTCGCGAGATAGCGGTCGAATGCGAACGGGCGGCGGCGGAAACGCTCATGCGCGTGGTGCGACCGGGAACATTCGGGCCAACGGAATCCGCGTTCAATCGAATCGCCGCGTTCGTCGAGACGAAGACCGTCTGGCACACGAAGTCGCTTGCCTGAGGGCATTCGCCTAAACCCCGCTGGTACCCTCCAAAGGTGATGAGCGGAATCCTTCTCGTCGACAAACCCGCGGGTCCGTCGAGTCACGGAGTCGTGTCGGCGGCACGGAAAGCGCTCGACACGCGCAAGATCGGTCACGCAGGGACGCTCGACCCGATGGCGACGGGACTGTTGGTGCTCGGCGTCGGAACATCGACGAGACTTCTGACCTATTTGGTTGGCGCAGACAAGACCTACACCGCGACAATTCGTTTGGGGTCGGCAACAGTGACCGACGATGCCGAGGGTGACATCATCTTTACCGCTGACGACGCCGTCCTGGACGCCGTCACCGACGACGAAATTCAGCGCGAGATCACCTTACTGACGGGGGTGATTGAGCAGAGACCCTCTGCCGTTTCGGCCATCAAGGTCGACGGGCAACGGGCCTACAACTTGGTGCGAGCGGGGGACGATGTTGTTCTCGATGCCCGTACCGTCACTGTCTCACGGTTCGAATCCCACGCCATCCGTCGAACCCTCGCCGCCATCGACGTCGACGTGACGGTTGATTGTTCGTCGGGCACCTACATTCGGGCGCTCGCGCGAGACATCGGTGCTGCGCTCGGTTGCGGGGGACATCTCACGGCGCTGCGGCGCACTCGGGTTGGGTCGCTGTCGGTCGAGGACGCCTGTTTGGTTGACGACATTTCCGCCGCGCAACTCATTCCCGCCACCCGAATCGCGATGGACCTCTTTCCCGTGTTGGCGGTGACCGATGCCGAGGCGATTGACATTGGTCACGGCAAAAAGGTGGCGACAACAAATGCCGATGTGCCTCTCGTTGCGGTCGTTCACGGCGACCGTCTCATCGCGATCGCGACGGTGTCGAAGGGCGTCGCTCGAGTCGTGACAGGCTTTCCACATGATTGAGTGGCTCACGATCGCGAGTGCCGTGTACGCTGTCGCCTCGGGGTTGATCTCGGTCGTCTCGGGAATTCGCGGAACTCCTCCGCGGGACTTGACCGTGCTCGGCACCCTGTCGGTGGCCGTCGTGGTTGTCGTTATCCTCGTTGTCGCAATCGTCCAACCGCTCGTGGGGAACCCGCCCGGCGGCGACGCGCTCGAGTTTTGGTTGTACCTCGTGACCGCGCTCGCGATGACCATCGGTGTCACGTTGTGGGCGCTGGTTGACCGCACCCGATTCGCGACGATCGCCATGGGCGTCGTGTCTCTCGCCATCGCGGTCATGATCGTTCGCATGTCAATCATTTGGAACGGGGCGTAGTGGCGTCTCTTCCGCGAGGCGAGGTCGCGCCTCGCGACGGCTCAATCCCGTCCGCCGGCCTCCCCGAGACGCCGTTTGGCGTCTATCTGCACATTCCGTTTTGCACCGTTCGATGCGGATATTGCGACTTCAACACCTACACGGCGACGGAATTGCGCGGCGTGACTCGTCAGTCGTTTGTGGACGACCTCCTCGCCGAAATTGTCTTCGCCGAACGCGTGCTAGCCGACAATGGCTCGCCGCGTCGACCAGCCGCGACGGTGTTCATCGGCGGAGGCACCCCGACGCTTTTGCCCGAGGGCGACATCGCCCGCGTGCTCGACGCGGTGCGCACGTCGTTCGGAATCGCGGACAGCGCCGAGGTCACGATCGAAGCGAACCCCGACACGGTGACCCGCGAGTCCCTTCGCGCATTTGCGGACGCGGGCGTCACTCGAGTTTCGGTTGGAATGCAATCGGCGGTTCCCCGCGTTCTCTCCATCCTCGACCGCACCCACGAGCCCGCGTCGGTCGGCACCGCCGTCGCGTGGGCGAAAGAGGCAGGTCTACAGACCTCGGTGGATCTCATCTATGGAACGCCAGGCGAAACTCTGGACGAATGGCGAACCAGTCTGTCCGCCGCCATCGCGCTCGAGACCGACCACATCTCGGCCTATTCGCTCATCGTCGAGGAGGGCACGGCTCTTGAGCGACGTATTCGCCGCGGCGAACTTGAACCCATTGACGACGACACTCACGCCGACATGTACGAGATGGCGGATGCGTTACTC
>JBEENB010000079.1:0-3023 GCA_041192365.1 Actinomycetota bacterium
CGCGGTCCTCACGAGCGCCGATGTCGTTCGCCACACCCTCGTGGGCAAGATCGTCGATGCGTACACGCGTCACGAGCAGGAACAACACGCAAAGACCGTGGGCCGAAAGCGAGGCACGAAATGAGCGTCGAAATCGCGAACGAGACGACCGAAGTGATCGACCTCGAGACGATGAGTCGCCTCGCGGCCCATGTCATGACCGAGATGAAGGTTCACCCTGAGGCCGAACTCGCCGTGTTGTTCGTCGACGAAGATGCGATCACGAAATTGCACGTCGAGTGGATGGATGAGCCCGGACCCACCGACGTTCTGTCGTTTCCGATGGACGAACTTCGCCCGGGCGATGACGACAAGCCGTCCGATCCCGGATTGTTGGGCGATGTCGTGATTTGTCCGACAATCGCCGCCCAGCAGGCCATCGCGGCCAAACACTCAACCGATGACGAGATTCGGTGGCTGTTGTCGCACGGAATTCTTCACCTCTTGGGTTTTGACCATGCGGCGCCCGCCGAGGAACGAATCATGTTCGCTCTTCAACGCCAGCTCGTCGACTCGTTTGCGGATACCGAGCGCTCGTGACCGGATGGTTCGCGGTAATCGCCCTAGTGCTGATTACATTCGGCGGGCTCTGTGCGGCAATTGACGCCGCCTACCAGTCGTTGTCTCGGAACGACGTCGCCAACTTGGGGGATGGGCCGTCCGCGTGTGTGTTTGACGCCATCGCCGCCGACGTTCCTGCTCACCTCAACGCCGTGAATTTCGTTCGAGTGCTGTGCGAGACGTTCGCCGCGATTCTTGTGGCACTGTCGTTCGTGAGCCTCGGATACGACCTCACACAATCTCTCATCGCTTCTGCGATAGCGATGACCGCAATCACGTTCGTTCTGGTCGGATCGAGTCCTCGTAGTGTCGGACGTGCACATCCGATGCGAATCGTTCGCGTGACGGGTGGGCTGGTTCGCGCCATTCGCCTTCTTCTCGGCCCGCTCACGATTGCGCTTGTCGGTATCGGTAACGCGGTGACGCCGGGTCGGGCGCGCACGACGATCAACACCGAGCGGCAGCTGCTCTCGATGGTCGACGAAGCGACCGAGTCGGATGCGATCGAAGAAGAAGACCGCGACCTTATCCGGTCGATTTTCGATTTCGGTGACACGATTCTGCGTGAAGTCATGATTGCTCGAACAGAGATGGCGGCGCTCGACTCGACCATCACGGTGGACGAGGCGTTGGGAATGTTCCTGGCGGAAGGCTATTCGCGCATGCCGGTCGTCGGAGTCGACAACGACGATGTGCTGGGCATCGCCCACATCAAAGACACCGCGCGGTTCGTTCGCGCGAATCCCGCGAAAGCCAAGAAAGCACTCATCACCGAACTGGTTCGCCCCGCACTGTTCCTGCCCGAGGTGAAAATGGCGGACGAGGCGCTGCGAGTCCTGCAGGCGGAGGCAAACCACATGGCGCTCGTCGTCGACGAATACGGCGGAATCGCCGGGTTGGTAACCATGGAGGACCTCATCGAAGAGGTTCTGGGCGAGATCTCGGACGAATACGACGATGACGAGATCGAGATTGTCGACCTCGGTGACGGGTCATCGAGAGTCAGCGCGGCGACCAATATTGATGACCTCGCCGAGCACCTCGACATTCCGATCGACGAGGACGATGTCGACACCGTCGGGGGGCTCTTTGTCAAGAATTTTGGACGATTCCCCGAGACCGGTGACATCGTGGAGGTGGACGGGCTGCAACTTATCGCTGACCGTGTTGAACGTCGTCGCAAGCGACTCATCACGGTGCTCGTGCGAATCGTGGACGTCCCGTGACCTCACGCAGTGGGTTTATCTCGTTCGTCGGCCGACCGAACGTGGGCAAGTCGACGCTCATGAACGCCTTGATTGGCGAAAAGATTGCAATAACGTCGTCGAAGCCGCAGACCACCCGCAAGACCATCCGCGGAATCGTCACGCGCGGCGATGGGCAGCTCATCATCGTCGACACACCGGGACTCCACCGACCGCGAACGCTGTTGGGCGAGCGCCTCAACGCTCTCGTCGAAACGACACTCGGTGACGTTGACGTCATCGGCATGTGCCTTCCGGCCGACGAATCCATCGGCAAGGGCGACCTGTTCATCCTCGAACAACTCGCGCGTTACCCGCGCGCCAAGGTCGTCGCGATCGTGACCAAGACCGACCGCGTCTCGTCGACCGCTGTCCTCAACAAGCTGGCAGAGGTGGGTGAGCTGCGCAATTGGACGCTTGTCGTTCCGCTCAGTGCGGTGACGGCCGACGGGCTCGGCGAATTCTTCGATGCCATCATCCCGATCATGCCCGAGTCACTTCACCTGTACCCGGACGATTCGGTGTCCGACGAGTCGGTTGAGAACCGAATCCCCGAAATCGTGCGCGAGGCGGTGCTCGAAGAACTGAGCGACGAACTACCGCATTCATTGGCCGTGACACTCATGGACATCGTGCGCGAGAACGGCCGCACTAAGGTGTTCGTCACGCTCATCGTCGAACGCGACAGCCAGAAGGGCATCATTATCGGACATCGCGGCTCGATGCTGCGACTTATTGGTGAGCGCTCACGCCCTCAGATTGAGGCCCTGCTGGGAACAAAGATTTATCTCGACTTGCACGTCACGATCGCCAAGGACTGGCAACGCGACCCGAAAGCGCTCGGCAAGCTCGGTTTCTGATTTTTTCGCCAGCACATACAGCGTGTTACCCTGAAACCATGCTCAACGGTCTCCTTCTTAGCGGCCGCGACGGGTCCTAGTTACCAGGCCACCACTCGTCGCGGAGTCTCCCATTGGCCGAAACCCGTAACCTGAGGAGAAACCGTGAAGAACAACCAGCAACCGACGTCGATGCCCGTGCATCGTTACCGCCCGTACCACGAGGTTTTCGCCGTCGACCTGCCTGACCGCACATGGCCGACCAAACGAATTACCACCGCGCCGCGCTGGTGTGCCGTCGACCTGCGCGACGGAAACCAAGCCCTCATCGACCCGATGA